>JAPOZO010000059.1 GCA_026706025.1 Candidatus Poribacteria bacterium | reverse complement strand
TACCCATTCGCATAGAGGTGTCCCTTAAATGCAGATCATCTGTAGGAGCGAGCTATGCTCGCGATGTGCTGTGCTCTAATGTAGGAGCGAGTTATGCTCGCGATGTGCTGTGCTCTAATGTAGGAGCGAGTTATGCTCGCGATGTGCTGTGCTCTAATGTAGGAGCGAGTTATGCTCGCGATGTGCTGTGCTCTAATGTAGGAGCGAGTTATGCTCGCGATGTGCTGTGCTCTAATGTAGGAGCGAGTTATGCTCGCGATGTGCTGTGCTCTAATGTAGGAGCGAGTTATGCTCGCGATGTGCTGTGCTCGCGATCCACTGCGTTCGCTGACTGCTGACTGCTGATTGCTGATTGCTTCTGTTGGAAATATGAGTTTAATTTGAATTTTCGACTAATTTGTGGTATTATATATGTATCAAATTTTAAATAGAGATGGGAGCGTTTCCTGAACGCAACTGAGTGTTTCATTCCATATTAGATACGATAGGCATTGATGCCTCGTAATGGTCTCTTTATGAGATGATTTTCGGTGAAGTTCGCGAATCCCCATAGTTTTCTATAAGTATAAGGAGGTGAATGCAATTGGCAATTGGTGCAGCTGAAAAGAAAGAACTCATTGAAAAGTACCAGATACACCAACAGGATACCGGTTCCCCGGAGGCACAAGTGGCAATTTTGACTGCGCGTATTCGACAGTTGACTGAACATTTTCAGACACACCGGAAGGATTATCATTCGCGCCATGGACTTTTCCGCTTAGTTGGTAAACAGCGTCGCTTGTTGCGGTATCTTTATAAGAAGGACGTTACGCGCTATTACCGTTTAATTAATGAACTCGAAATTCGGGACACTATCGGATTGAAGACAAATTAGGTTATTATAGGTGCTAAACGCATTAATATATTGGCACGGGCGGGAATAGTGTGAGTGTTGTCTTGTAGTATCAGGGGTGAGTAAGTCATATCGGCGCGACACTATCGAACACTTAAAAACTGTAGTTAGCATCGTCAAGTTGGCAATATGTTTTTTGAGTAAGGATTGTCCTTGAACGCTATCTTTACTGGCCCTGCTTGGTAGCACGACGAAAAAATTGGAAATACAGGAGAAGTATATAGAATGAAAGTTGAAATGCAACTTGGGAGCGAGAAGTTATCAATTGAAACCGGAAAAGTTGCGAAACAGGCAGACGGTGCCGTCTGGGTACAATACGGTGGAACGGTCGTTTTAGTCACGGTGGTAGCCGATGATAGCGAACATGACCTCGATTTCTTTCCATTAACAGTAGATTACCGTGAAAGGGGGTACGCGACTGGACGCATACCCACAGTTTATGGAAGACGTGAGCCACGTCCCGGAACCTCAGAGCAGTTGGTGGCACGCTTAATAGATCACTGCATCCGTCCGCTTTTTCCAAAGGACTTTAAGGCTGAGGTGCAAGTTTTATGTAACGTGTTTTCATCTGATGGTGTTCATCCGGCGGATGTCCCCGCACTCATTGGCACTTCTGCCGCATTATCTATTTCCGATATACCCTTTAATGGACCTGTCGCCGCAGTCACCGTCGGAAAAATCGAAAACGAATTAGTCATTAACCCAACTTATGAGCAATTGCATGCCTCCGATATGGAGCTGTTTGTGAGTGGGAAAGAGGACGCTGTCATGTCTGTCGAAGGCGGAGGACATGAGATCCCTGAAGACGAAGTTATTGACACAATTATCACCGCACACGCTCAGATAAAAGAGGTCATTAAACTCCAAGAGGGATTGGCAGCGGGATGCAGTAATACAAAACGAGACTATACCTCTAAAAGCGTTGAATCAAGCCTCAGTGACCGAGTCCGAAATCTCGCTACATCACGGATTCGGGAATCTATCGGGATGGCGGACAAGAAGTCGCGTGAGGATTATCTCGAACAAGTCGAAAAAGAAGTCCTCGCGGAAATTCTTGAAGATACACCAGAGGACACTGATCCGAATGCAGCAAAAGATGCCAGCTCTATCTTGAGTGACATAGAAAAAGAAGAGATGCGGCAGGCAATCCTTAACGAAGGTAAACGTGTTGATGGACGTGGCGTAACCGACATTCGCTCCATTTCAGGCGAAGTGGCACTGCTGCCACATACACACGGCTCCGCTCTCTTTACGAGAGGACAGACACAGGCACTCTGTGTAACGACGCTCGGCACTTCCGGCGATGAAGATGTCCAACGTGGACTTGATGGGGAAGCAAGACGGGCTTTCTTTTTACACTATAATTTTCCACCATTCAGTACCGGTGAAGTCAAACGAATGATGGGACCTGGGCGGCGAGAGATCGGACACGGCGCACTTGCGGAAAAAGCACTTGAACCGGTCATTCCCAATAAGGATGAGTTTCACTATACCATCCGTATAGTTTCCGAAATCTTGGAATCTAATGCATCATCCTCTATGGCAACTGTTTGTGGCGCAACCCTCGCATTATTGGATGCAGGCGTACCCCTTAAAAGACCCGTCGCAGGGATAGGGGTCGGGCTTATTAAGGAAGGGGAACAGGAAGCCATACTCACCGATATGCTCGGTACCGAGGATTTTCTTGGCGATATGGACTTTAAAGTCGCCGGAACCAGTGAAGGTGTTACCGCTATACAGATGGACATCAAGATTGAGGGCGTCACGCCTGAATTGATGCGCCGCGCGATTCACCAAGCAAAAGAAGCCAGGCTCGCAGTCATCGAACAGATGAATGCTATTATCGCCCAACCGCGGGCTGAGCTTTCGCCCTACGCCCCCCGGATTTACTCTCTCCAGATCGCACAGCAGAAAATTAAAGACCTCATCGGCCCTCGCGGTAAAACCGTACAAGGCATCCAAGAGGAAACAAACACGACCATCAACATTGAAGATGATGGGACTGTGGAAATCGCTGCGACGAGCGCAGAAGATGTCAAACGCGCTGAAGAGAAAGTCCGAGCAATTACGGCTATGCCTGAAATCGGTAAGGAGTACACCGGTAAAGTCGTACGAACCGCATCCTTCGGCGCATTTGTAGAAATCTTGCCCGGCAAAGATGGACTCGTCCATATCTCACAGATGGGAGATGGATACGTCCGGCGGGCAGAGGATGTCATGCAGGTCGGTGACGAGGTTACCGTTCGTATTCTCACAATTGACGATCAAGATCGCGTGGATCTCGCTCTTGTTGCTGCCGGCGGTGTTCCGGTTGAAGAACTCAAAATTGAATCAAGTGACGAGCGCGAATCCTCATCCGATTGGAATGCTTCCAGAGAACCTCGCGATAGTGGTCGTTCTAACTATCGGGATAATCGAGATTCACGGGACTACCGCGATCGGCGCGGAAACGACAACCGCGATCGGCGGGGTGGCAACCGTTATGACCAACGCGATAATTCTCGCGACTACCGCGATCGACGTTCACCACGTCTTCCAAAAGGGCGTTCTCGATAATAAAGTGTGGAACGCTGCACGACGTTACAGTTAAGCACTAATGTATTAGATAAATAGGGTAAAGGATAACTCCTTTGCCCTATTTTATCTTTAAAGCCTCTGCCCTTCAGTTTTTTCATAATTTCGATTTGCTGATCGCGAATGCTTGCTTGTAGGATTCTCACTGTGAAGCACTCTCGATCGCAACTCTTACTAACAGCTGACTATCTGCTGACTGCTGGGCACTGACAATTGAAAACCTCTGTTAAAAATCTTGCATGTCGTCTGTTTTTGTGCTATAATTTCCAATAATCGCGATTAATCCGGTTTCTTGAAGTGGTGATATACAGACTTACACAAAGTAAATACGCGATCCAACGAGAGGTCATATCCATGAGAGCACGCCGCAATACAACTAAACACACCCTTGATAAGGGGGATCTACTCCATCAGAAGTGGCTGACCTATTTCTTAGCCATAGTTCTTATTCTGCTCGTCCTTGTTTTTGTTGTTTTATTATCCCCTACTTATAAGCGATATGTCGTTGATACCGTCAAATCTGTGTTTTATGGTAAAAAGCAGAAAGCCCCACGGCCGAAGGCTTCACCCGTAAAATTCTTACAACCTGCCATGCCAAACGGTTTAAGATTTTGAGCGTCCAAGCAATACAAGTCGGATCGTTTTTCCGACAAAACTCGGAGGGAAAAATGTCTAAATCAAGGTCCGTGTTAGCGGTATTGATATGCCTAAGTTTAATTTCTGGATGCGGGTATGTGTCTAAATCAGAATATCTTGAGCATATCAGCACTATCCGTATCGCACCTGTTGAAATCTTAGACGCAGATTTCGCTTACGATAACGCCTCCCAGCGTCCCTACGATGAAGTCATTCATGAAAAACTCACGCAACGTTTCAACCGGAAGTGGCGAGACGGAAACGACTCCGAATTTACGATGCGGATACAGGATTTTGATATACGGGAGCAAGGCTATGGCCCCCAAGGTGAAGTCGAAATGGTACGTATGACCTTACAAATCGAATACGAATTCCTTGACAGGGTCCGCAACAACATGATCGCACAAACGGACAATCATCTCCAAGTTCACGACTTCTATATTGTAGACGGTAGAGCTGAACCGCCGGAGACCCGTGAAGAAGCCGAGAGGCGCATTGTAGATGAACTCGTAGAAGACCTTTACAACCAGCTTGCTGAACAGTGGTAACAGGACATAACAGCGGATGAAACGCAAAATCGCATACATTTTTCATAGATCCTATCCTTCCTCGCTCTGCACCTATCTTCTCTGCAGCTTGATGTTAATTTCATGCGGTGGCGAACAAGGCGATTGGACAATAGTTCAGCGCGAAGGCAAATATATCTATGGGGTCTGGCACAGTTCTACAGCAAAGCGGGCAGAGCAGACGATGCTGGAGGTCGCAGAAAACATAGAGGCATTCTCTGTGCAGGTTGGAGAATCCGAAACGGTGGAGGAAGTTTTACAGACAACGCTTTCGCCGGAACATCTCCTACCAAGCAACGGTGAAGTATTAGAGTGGGTCCAATCGCGCCCCCCTTCAACCTATCAAGGGAAGACACTCTACAGAGATAGGTCTGTTTCATACCCGACAATCGTCTTCACGAGTCCAGATGGCGGAAAGACACTCCACAGAGATAGAGCCGTTTCGCCTGCTGCTTCACCCGACCTTTACTACGCTTACGGTTTTGAACGACAGGCAGAGGTGGAATACCAAGCTCCTCAATTCAGTTCAAAACCCCTGATTTTACTCGAAATTTTCGATATGGGAACCCCAGAAAACGCCTTTGGAATGTATCATTTTCACACTTATCCGAGAATGAAATTTGAATGGGTAGGTACCAAGGCGATGCTTTCAGGAGGGTATCTCCGATTTGCAAAAGGAAAGTACTTCGTTCAAATTGAAGGCTATGAATTCGCTACCGGTATTCGTGAGGGCATGATTACACTCGCGAAAGCCGTTGCCGCACAGATTGAAGACCCACCGCCAAATCCACAAATACTTGCCCTATTACCTAACAAGAAAAAAATACATGGAAGCACTAAGTTATTCCGATCCAATTGGGCATTAAGCCAAATTTACAGTACACTACCTGCCAATGTCCCGCAGTTGACGGATACTGCACTCGGAATCTCCGCACACTACCAGGATAGCACTGATTCAACAAATTGGATGGATGCCCAAATTGTTTTCATCATCAGTTTTCCAGACACCGCCACAGCAGAATCTGCATACATCCTTTATCGAGATGCCGTTGATGCGCTAATGGAACGGAGCGTAGGCGCGGAAAAAAGGACGGATGGTGCTGTGTTTATCAACGAACCTTCTGACCTGTAACTGAAGAAAAAGGGTTATCAGCGGTCAACGGTTATAGTTTAAAAGATAACTTCGTTAAACCAATAACCTCTTAACTGAAAACTGATAACTGAAAACTGATAACTGATAACCATTAAAAGGAGCCTTCTCATGCGAGGCGATTTTGAAGCCTATCTCAATGATTCATTTCGTGATGAAAGCGGCGAACTTGATTTAGCAGCGTTGTTGGCGTTAGAGGACGAAGCCGATATGGATGTCGTTGTCGTCATGCCGACGCCCCAACCGCTTCCCGAAAACAGTGAACTTGCCAACGCAATTCGCGGTAATCCGCGTGCCCTCGGTTGTGCACTTGTACATCCAACAGAACCGGAACCCGTCGAGCAGGTCAGATTGGCGGCTGAAGTGTGGGAGATGCCCGGGATTAAACTGATGCCCGCCATTCACAACTATAATGTAGATGATCCTATCGTGCGTCCTGTTGTTGAAGCCGCACGCGACTATGGACTTATCATCTCAATTCACTCTGGACCTAACAATTGCCACCCCAACCGGATCGGCACTGTCGCAAGTTGGGTGCCAGAAACGCCCGTTATTATGGATCACATGGGATTTCCCGACGATTTAGATGCCGGTATCGCTGTCGCAAAAGCGAATAAGAATGTTTCATTGGGGACCACGATCTTGCGGTTTCATCGCCGTTGGGGGACAGACCCGGACACGGTTGTTCCGACAGAGGTGAAAACTGCTGTCGATGAACTCGGACCTGAACAGATCGTCTTCGGTTCTAATTTACCGGAATACCGACCCATCCAAGTTATCAACGCTCTCAAGCGATTAGAACTCGGTGATGATGCTGAGGCACTGATTTTCGGCGAAAATCTCGCGCGTATCTATGGGCTTTAAATAGGCGCAATCTTCGGCGTATCTGGTAACTAAAATGAAGAGAACACCCCTTTATCATGCCCATGAGTTCCTTAATGCGAAATTCACCGAATTCGGTGGGTGGGAGATGCCGCTCCAATATAGCAGTATTGTTAAAGAACACTTGGCTGTCCGAACGAATGTTGGCTTATTTGACCTGTCACACATGGGAGAATTCGAGGTTCGCGGCCAGGGGGCAAACGAGTTAGTGCAAAAACTCAGCACCAATGATGTCGGACGTCTAACCGATGGTCGTGTATTGTATACCTTATTCTGTAATGAAACTGGCGGAATCGTTGACGACCTCCTCATTTATCGACACGCCGATGATCACTATATGCTGGTTGTCAACGCTGCCAACATTGAAAAAGACTTGACATGGGTAGAGACCCACAACGATACAGGCGCGAAAATAAAAGACGTAAGTGAAAACACGGCTCTCATTGCCCTACAGGGTCCAAAGGCGATAGATCTTCTGAAGCCTTTCGTTCCCGAACATGATGTTTCTGAAATTTCGTTCTTTCGCTTTGTACTCGGTGAAGTCGCGAGCATTCCTACCGTCATTTCGCGAACAGGTTATACGGGGGAAGTTGGCTTTGAGTTATATGTGCCCGCGGAAAATGCGGAACGTTTGTGGAATGCGCTCTATCCCGCTGTGATAGAAGCAGAGGGGCAACCCGTAGGACTTGGCGCACGCGATACCTTACGTCTTGAAGCCGGGCTACGTCTATACGGTATGGATATGAACGACGACACAAACCCATTTGAGGTTGGACTCGGTAAGTTCGTCAAATCCAAGAATCGCCAATTTATCGGAAAGAAGGCACTCCTTGCCACGAAAAAGAAGGGGATTGCGAAGCAGATGATAGGTTTTCAGATGCTTGACCGTGCTGTGGCGCGTGCCGGTTATGCTATCTATCAGGACGGTGGACAGGTAGGTGAGGTGACAAGCGGCGCACCATCACCAAGTCTGAAATGCAATATCGGTTTCGCGTCCGTCTCTCAAAATATCGGGAAAACCATCGAAATTGAAATTCGGGACAAACTGCACCCCGCGAAAATCGTGCAAGTGCCTTTTATTTAGAAAAGAACACTTAAAAGTAGTAGGCACACGCCGTGTGCCGTAACCCGCTGGGGTAATAAAATGAAACATTACACGAAATTTTTATTCTACTTTTTAGTTCTGGCAGTATTTCTCTCACTTTCTTATGCACAGGAAACCGCCGAAAAAGCCATAACACCAGCGGAAGTTGACTTAATATCTGATAACGCAAAAGAATCTACAGTACGCTTAGTTGGGTTTTCAAAAAGAGGATCTGAGCTCGGATTAGGCGGTGGTACGGGATTCTTTGTAGCACCGGATAAAATTGCAACAAATTTCCATGTTGCCGCAGGTGTAACCGGACTTATGACTGCAAAATTAAGTCACAAAGAAACGGTCTGGTTGGTAGAAGGTGTTGTAGCCTATGATATTGCGTACGATATCGCTATCCTAAAAGGAACCGGTGAAGGCACACCACTATCTTTGGGCGACAGTGATACACTTCAAATTGGCGAACCCGTTTTCCTCGTCGGATTCCCGGGAAGATATACAATCACCGAAGGCGTTATTGAAAAAATACGAGAAGATGATAAACGGTTTCGGACGACAGCTGAAGCTTATCCGGGAAACAGTGGCAGCCCAGTGCTAAACAGTAAAGGAGAAGTTATCGGAATCCACTACGGCCATGACCCTGGCAATAGTCCTGTAAACGCAATCAAGGTGTTACTTGCTGGTGCCACTTCAACGGAATCTTTCACGCAGTGGCGGAAGCGAAACGATGTTCGCGCGTATCTCTATAAGCAACAGGGCAAAGCAAAATATGATGATGGAGACGCTGCTGGCGCGATAACGGACTTAGAGGAAGTTATCAAACTTAATCCTGACGATGCTGAAAGCTATAAACTCAGAGCACAGGCGAAGGCAAAACTTGAAGATTATCAGGCAGCAATAGAAGACTATAATCAAGCCATCCAATTAAATCTCAATGATGCTTCCGTATACAAAAAAAGAGCGGATGCGAAGCGTAGACTTGAAGATTACACTGGCGCGATAGCGGACTATACATACGCTATTGAACGCAATCCTAACAATAACAATGCCTATTTCGCATACGCAGATCGCGCAAAAGCAAAGCGCGCCCTTGGCGACCATACCGGGGCAATAGTAGATTATACAGAAGCAATCAAACTCGAACAGGAAAATCCTTATACTTACCATCTCTATGCTGATCGCGCGCGGAGAAAGCAGGACGTTGGTGACTATGCCGGTGCGATAGAAGATTTTACACATGCTATCAAATTTAAACCTGACGATGCCGATCCCTATACTTACTACCTCTACAATGAACGTGGATGGGCGAAGCGTGAAATTGATGATAATACCGGTGCGATAGCGGATTTCACGCGTGCTATAGAACTCAAACCGGACTATGCTTACGGATACAAAAATCGAGCTGGCGTAAAGCGCGAACTTGGCGACTATACAGGGGCGATGGCGGACTATACACACGCTATCAAACTCAATCCTGACAATGCCGAAGCCTATAAGAACCGTGGCGAGGCAAAGGTTGAACTTGGAGATGAGGCGGGAGCAATAGAAGACTATAGTCAGGCTCTCAAACTAAACCCAAAGGATGTGTTTACATATAACGATCGCGCCGATGCAAAATACAAACTTGGGAACTACACGGGTGCGATAGAAGACTACAATCAAACTATCAAAAAACTTAAAGACGGCTCCTTTACCTACCAAACGTATGACGAGCACGGTTTGACAACAACTACCATTACGCCTAGCGATACCTATACCTACTACGTATATAACAAGCGCGGTTGGGCGAAACTAAAGCAGGGCGATCACACCGGCGCGATGGAGGATTATACGCACGCTATTGAACTTAACCCCAATGATACTTACGGGTACAAAAATCGGGCTGGCGTGAAACGCAAACTCGGCGACTACGAGGGGGCAATAGAAGACTATAATCAAGCCATTAAACTGAACCCTAATGATGCCTCTGCTTATCGTGGTCGTGGGGTAGTAAAGGTTGATCTTGAGGATCACGCCGGTGCGATAGAAGATTTTACGAACGCTATCGAACTCGAACCTGATAATCCGACTGCTTACCACCTTCGCGGACACTCAAAACAAGACCTTGGACAAGAGGAAGCCGCACAAATTGACTTTGAAAAAGCAAAGGATTTAGAGGCAGCACAGTAGATCTCCGCGTCGAAACATCAATTCGCAAAAGAACAAGCGAAATTTGAAATAATGTGGATTTCATTCAGAGGAGAATTTCGTGGAAAACCAGAACATCGCTGAACTGTATGCTAACGAAAGAATTGAATCTATTCCAACGCAAGCCCAAGAGACTAATGGAGCCGTTAATGATGTCGAATGGCGTTTGGATAACCAGATTAAGATCGTTAAAGATGATCTGAAACGGGACATCAAAGATGTCAAGGAGGACCTTAAAGAGGACATCAGGGAGGTCAAACAGAACATAAGGGAAGTCAAGAGTGATCTTGAGAAAAACATTAGTGATGTCAAGAGTGATCTTGAGAAAAACATTAGTGATGTCAAGAGCGACCTGAAGGACGACATCAAGGAGAAACAATCAGAATTAAAGGGATTTATAACGATACTCGTTACGATCCCTGGCTTCATTATAAGTGGCGTTGTAACAGTCGTTGTTAAGTTCCTATAATTAGCAAAGGGGGTTGCCAATGTCAGAGAAACCGAGTCGTAAGGAAAAATATACACCTACTCGTTTAGAATGGCTCATAGTTATGTGAAATTCTACTTTTCATTTCTATGATATAAATCGTGATAGGTTTGATTTAGCATATCTACCTGCGGAAGATGGCGAGAGTATTCAAATGATAGTCACCCATTACGCGAATGTGGATAAAGGACGCATGAGCAAAGCGGTTGAGTCTGGACAGAGAGTCGCTCTTTCACTCGCTGAATCTTACAAATGGAATTCGTGGGTCAACATTGAAGTAGATTTTAGAGAAATAGGGTGAACCTCAAAGGTTTACAAATATGAGAGAGGCAACAGTCAAATAGGAAGTCAGATTACAAACGTAACACAAAGAGCAAAGGAAAATGATTCCACAAAACTTAAAATACAATGAAAGCCATGAATGGGCAAGGCAAGAGGGTGACATCGTCACTATCGGTATCACCGACTATGCCCAATCCGAAATTCAGGATATTGTCTACGTCGAATTGCCGGAAGTCGGCACTGAACTCACACAAAAAACGGAGCTCGGTGTCATAGAATCTGTCAAAGCCGCATTTGATCTCTACGCACCCGTTAGCGGTGAAGTGATTGAGGTCAACGAATCGTTGCTTGATGCCCCGGAGCAGGTTAACGAGTCGCCTTACGATGATGGATGGTTTCTAAAGATTCAGATGACAGATCCAAGCGAACTTGACGCACTTCTCGATGCCGATAGTTATCAAGCACATATTGAGGCGGAGCATGCCTGATAAAGAAATCAACACAAGTCCTTTTGTAGAGCGACACATCGGTCCTCGCGCGGAAAATATTGAATTAATGTTAACAACGCTCGGTTATGCTTCAATGCAAGATTTCATCGAAGACGTTGTGCCAGCAGATATTCGTTTATCATCACCGCTCAGTTTAGATAGTCATGGAAAAACCACAGGTTCACAAGGGCTTTCAGAATACGAGGCACTTGATACCTTAAAACAAATTGCCGCTCAAAACCGAGTCTACCGTTCCTATATCGGAATGGGGTATTATGACTGTTTTGTACCGCCAGTTATTCAACGGAACATTTTGGAGAACCCCGGTTGGTATACCCAATACACCCCCTATCAAGCCGAAATTTCACAGGGACGTTTAGAAGCGTTGCTGAATTTCCAAACAATGGTTATAGATTTAACCGGCCTCCCTATCGCAAACGCATCTCTTCTTGATGAGGCTACAGCTGCCGCTGAAGCTATGACAATGTGTTTAGGAAAATCAACGCAAAAGGACTGGCACAACTTTTTTGTTTCAGAAACATGCCATCCGCAAACAATTGCTGTTCTACAAACACGCGCCGAACCGCTCGGCATTAAATTGCACATCGGAGACCACAGGAAAACGCATTTTGATAAACCGATCTTAGGCGCAATCGTGCAATATCCAGCGACAGATGGTGCGATCTATGATTATGGTCAATTCGCTGAAAAGGTGTATGCCGCTGGCGGTTTGTTCGTTACGGCTACAGACCTATTAGCACTCACCGTATTGAAACCGCCTGTCGAATTTGGTGCAGATATTGCTATCGGCAACTCGCAACGGTTCGGTGTTCCGCTTGGATATGGTGGACCGCATGCTGCATTCCTCTCAACGCGTGAAGAACTTAAACGGAACATCCCCGGACGAATCGCGGGCGTTTCCCACGATGTAAACGGTGAACCCGCCATCCGATTGGCACTGCAAACGCGCGAACAACATATCCGGCGTGAAAAGGCGACGAGCAATATCTGCACCGCACAAGTCTTGCTCGCTGTCATGGCAGGGATGTACGCCGTCTATCACGGACCCACCGGGCTTAAACAGATCGCAGAACGCGTACACGCCCATACCAGCACACTACGAGCAGAACTTGAAGAACTTGGATATGACACTGGAGAATCTCCCTGTTTTGATACAATTTCTGTTAACGTCCCAGCGGAAACAACAGAAAAATTACTTGCTTCTGCACGCGCGAGACAGATAAACCTACGAGCAATTGATGCAACGCACATCGGCATCTCATTGGATGAAACAGTAACATCAGATGATGTTGAAGAACTTAAGACGATTTTCGCGGAAAAGAGGGCGGAAAACACAAAGCACCCTTCCGCGCTTCCTTCCTTCCAGTCTTCCTCTTACATCCCTGTGGGGTTCCAGCGTGAAACGCCCTATCTGACGCACCCTGTTTTCAATAGTTACCATTCTGAAACCGAGATACTCCGCTATATCCACAGGCTCCAAACCAAAGATCTTTCCCTTGTCAACGCGATGATACCGCTCGGATCCTGTACAATGAAACTCAACGCCACGGCGGAGATGGTCCCGGTCACATGGCACGAATTCTGCAAGTTACACCCATTTGTGCCGATAGAACAGGCAGAAGGCTATCAACGCCTATTTTCACAATTGGAAACATGGTTAGCCGAGATAACCGGTTATAGTGGCATCTCATTGCAACCGAATGCAGGGTCGCAAGGCGAATATGCAGGACTCTTGGTCATCCGAAGATATCACCAGAGTCGCGATGAGTCGCATCGCGATGTCTGTCTAATTCCAACATCTGCCCACGGTACAAATCCCGCGAGCGCAGTAATGGCAGGTATGAAAGTCGTTGTCGTCGCGTGTGATTCGGATGGGAATATTGACCTTGAGGATTTGCGGGAAAAGGCAGATATACATCGGGACAATCTCGCCGCCGCGATGATTACCTACCCCTCAACACACGGTGTCTTTGAGGAGAAAATTCGCGAGATTTGCGATATTGTCCATCAATCTGGCGGACAGGTTTATATGGATGGTGCAAATCTGAACGCGCTCGTCGGCATCGCACAACCCGCGGATATCGGCGCGGATGTTTGCCATCTAAATCTCCACAAAACTTTCTGTATCCCTCACGGTGGCGGTGGTCCAGGGATGGGACCCATTGGTGTCAAGGCACATCTCACAGATTTTTTACCGACACATCCGATCGTCACCGTTGGTGGTAGCACTGGAATTAGTGCCGTGTCCGCAGCACCGTGGGGAAGTCCCGGAATTCTACCGATTTCTTGGGCATATATCGCGATGATGGGAGCACACGGACTCACGTCGGCAACACAAGTCGCGATCCTTAACGCCAACTATATCGCAAAGAAACTCGCACCGCACTATCCGGTGCTTTATACAGGAAAGCACGGTTTAGTCGCACATGAATGTATCATTGATTTGCGTGGTTTCAAAAAGACTGCTGATATAGATGTAACCGATGTCGCAAAACGGTTGATGGATTACGGATTCCACGCGCCGACTGTCTCCTGGCCCGTGCCGGGTGCCTTAATGATTGAACCGACAGAAAGCGAATCAATAACCGAGTTAGATCGGTTCTGTGACGCGCTCATTTCGATTCGTGAAGAGATAGCCGAAATTGAAACAGGTACTGCTGATCGAGAAGACAACCTGCTGAAAAACGCACCTCATACGGTTGAAATAGTTACACAATCTGATTGGTGCCACCCTTATTCGCGGGAAAAAGCAGCGTTTCCGAAACCGTGGGTGCGAGCTGCTAAATTCTGGCCCCCCGTAGCGCGCATTAACGAGGTCTATGGGGATAGAAATCTTATGTGTGCCTGCCCTCCGCTTGACGAATATAAAACTGATAACTGACAACTATTAAAAGATGAAAGCAATAATTATAGGGGCGGGAGAAGTTGGGTTTCATACCGCCAAACTCCTCACTGCTGAACATAACGACGTTGTTCTCATTGATGAATCCGAGGCCGCCTGCAGCCGGGTTAACGAACAGTTGGACTTGCAGACTTTGCGCGGCTCAGGCGCGTCTCCTCGACTGCTCAAAACCGCTGGAATTGATGAAGCCGGTCTCCTCATCGCTGTTACGAACAGTGATGAAATTAATATGCTCGCTTGTCAGATTGCCGAGAGATACAGCGTTAACACAAAAATCGCACGCGTCTCGAATCCTGACTATTTCTCTACAGAAAGCGGTCTGACTCCCAAGGATTTTGGCATTGATCTACTGATTAATCCTGAGCATCTTTGCGTTGAAGAATTTGTAAGGCTTTTACAGATACCTGAAGCACGCGAAATTGTCGAATTTGAGAATGGTAGAATACAGCTTGTCTCTTTTCGCGTCAAACAGTCAAACCCTCTAATTGGAAGATCACTCGCCGAGTTAGATGCGAGCGGGCTGCTCAACGATACCCGCTTTGCGGCTATTAGCCGCCGCGGAACTGCTAACAACGGAAACCCGATCACTAACGGCGGTAGACATATTATCATTCCGAGGGGGAAGGATGCTTTACAACACGGGGACGATGTCTTTGTTATTGGAAGCACAATCGCAGTTGAGCAGCTGCTACGCATTAGCGGTATCACTTTCAATCAGCGGCTTGACCGCGTTATCATTGTTGGCGCGAGTCCTATTGGCATTCAACTCGCGCGCACGCTTGAAGAAAACGACACCAACGTCAAACTCATTGAGGAAGAGCAAGCAAAAGCCCGACTCGCCTCTCAGATGCTAAAGCACACGACCGTTTTACAAGGTAATTATCTCCAATTTAGGCTGCTTGAAGAAGCAGGTGTACATGATGTCAACGGGTTTGTCTCAGTTACTGGGGACGATGAAAACGATATTATGGCGTGTATGACGGCAAAAGAAAACGGGGCACAACGCGCTCTCGCGCTCGTTCAGCAGCCGCGTTACCTACCTTTGTTAGCGCGCATCCACAGGCTTGACGGCGCAGTCAGTCGGCATCTCACTGTTGTTAGCAATATCCTACGACTTATCCGGCGTGGAAACATCGTTTCTGTCGCCTCGCTCCACGGAATAGATGCTGAAGTCATTGAGATTGTCGCCGGGGTCAACGCAAAAATTGTCCATAAAGAACTCACCGACTTCAAAACTAAATTCCCAGAAAATGCCTTTATCTGTGCTATCCTGCGGCGGGAAAAACTCATTATCCCAACAGGACAGTCTGTTATCCAACCCGCAGATCGTGTGATCGTCTTTAGTATGCCCGAGGCAATTCCGGTTGTTGAAGATCTATTCGCCGAACGTAGGAACTAAATAGTTATCAGTTTGCCTCGCAGTGAGAGTCTTCAGTTTTCAGTTAAGACGGTGCTGACGCATTAATATCTTTTAATAACCGCCATCATTCCATTTGTGTAACAACTTTTCCAAGAAGATGATTAGCAATCGCAACCCGACTGACAACTGACAACTGATAACTGACAACTATGAAACATGAGCCTTAAATTAATTGTTTACACCCTCGGTAATTTACTTATTTGTCTCGCCGGGACTATGCTATTACCCTTGGGGGTGGCTATCTATTATCGGGTGGCTGCAGATGAAATCCAAAGCGATTTGATGGCGTTTGTTATCTCTGCGATAATCACTTTGGTTGTCGGATTAATCCTCCGTTTCAGTATTCGTTCACGACAGCAAGAACTCGGGATCCGTGAAGGTTTTGCTGTCGTCGCTTTGGGATGGGTGACTGTTGCCCTATTTGGCGCACTTCCATATCTGTCTGCGGATGTCTTTCACATTGAAGGACACTCATCGTGGACAGAATTTTCTTTTTGCTATTTTGAATCTATGGCAGGGTTTTCAACGACCGGTGCCACCGTGCTCACCGAGATTGAGCACCTTTCGCACGCTATGCTCTTCTGGCGAAGTTTCTCGCATTGGCTCGGCGGAATGGGGATCGTTGTGCTTGCTGTCGCTATTTTGCCGATGCTCGGTATCGGTGGAATGCAGCTTTTTCGTGCCGAAGCACCAGGACCGCAAACCGATCGGCTCACACCTCGCATCGCCCAAACCGCTAAATTGCTCTGGGGTGTTTATCTGCTGCTCTCTGTTCTTGAAACTGTACTACTGATGTTGGGGAACATGACGCTTTTTGACGCACTCTGCCATACCTTCGGAACAATGGCGACCGGTGGATTTTCTACAAAGAACAGCAGCATCGGTCACTATGATAGTGTCTATATTGACATGGTCATCTGTTTCTTTATGTTCCTCGCAGGCACCAATTTCGCGCTCCACTATCGCGCACTCCGAGGCAATGTCAAAAGTTATTTCCAAGATACAGAATTTAAGTTCTATTGCACTGTTATCGCCGTGAGTATCACCTTAATTTCATGGAATACCATCAGATTTCAGGTTGATGGACAGGTGCCTTACGATTCAATGTGGACATCGCTCCGCTATGCCGCATTTCAGGTGATGTCTATCATCACAACTACAGGCTACGGCACTGCTGACTTTGAACAGTGGCCCGCCCTCTCCCAGTTCATCTTGGTAACGCTTATGTTCTACGGCGGTTGTGCTGGTTCCACTGGCGGCGGGATGAAGCAGGTGCGGTTCCTCCTTCTTATTAGGCAGAGTGGTGCTGAAATTAAACGGCTCATCTTCCCACATGCCGTCCTACCCATTCGTGTTAACGACCGAGTTGTACCACCTGAAGTTATGACGAACGTTCTCGGTTTTTTCTTCTTCTTTATCGGAATTTTCGCAATTGTAACCTGCATCATGACAACTTTAGGGCTTGACCTTGTCAGTGCCGCAGGCGCAACAATCGCTACGATGGGGAACATCGGACCTGGACTCGGCAGTGTCGGACCAACTGACAACTACGCGCATATTCACACGTTTGGAAAATATGTCTTGTCTTTTTGTATGTTACTCGGACGTTTAGAACTCTATACGGTCCTTATCCTCTTCTCACCAAATTTCTGGAAAGGATAGATATTTCATTTAACCGAAACCTCTTAACTGATAACCGATAACTGACAACTATTTCAATTATGAACACTGATAAACTCCGCAGAGAGTACAGAACACACGCCGGACACCTACTGGAGCAGAACGCCTCACCCAACCCGTTTGAACAATTTGAGAAATGGTTCGCGGATGCGATTGCTGCCAAACTCGATCTGCCGGATGCAATGACCTTGGCAACAGCAACACCCCGCGGCATCCCTTCTGCTCGAATGGTAGTACTCAGAGGCTTTGACGCAAAAGGTTTCTGTTTCTATACCGATTATGAGAGTCAAAAGGGAAAGGAACTCGCAGAGAATCCAAACGCCGCGCTGGTTTTCTATTGGCGTGAACTCGACCGGCAGGTTCGGAGTACGGGGACCGTTGAGAAAATGAGCATGGAAGAATCGGATGCCTATTTCGCCAGTCGTCCTATGAGCAGTCAACTCGCCGTGCGGACAGAGCGCCAAAGCATCGTTATTAGCGGACGAGAACATCTCACTGCCGGGTACCAACAAGCAGAGCAAACGTATGCATCTGAGACCATTCCGCGGCCGCTATATTGGGGTGGGTACCGGCTCGTGCCAAATCTGTTTGAATTCTGGCAAGGTTGTCCAAACCGCCTCCATGATCGACTCTGTTACACGCTGCAACCCGATGGAGGGTGGGAGATGACCCGGCTGTCGCCCTGAATCTAATATACGGTTAGATTCATCAAAGCAATCCCAAAAAATCACTTGATATTTTTATATGCTTGCATTAGACTTTACTCACTTCTATGATGAAGCCGAAAATAAAAGGAGATTTGCCATGAAATTGACGCGGATTGTAGCAGTCCTTCTTCTATTACCCCTCTCTGGATGGGCAGGAACATTTATCGAAACCTTCAATAATGACGACTGGGAGGAGTGGCAAGAACTCGTCCAACAAAACGAAAAGCCCGGGACTTGGGAGATCATCGATCGTGAACTTCACGCCGTGAGTGCTGATGGGTGGCCCCGCTTACTGACAATCGGAAATAAGAAGTGGCGGGATTACACAATTGAAATTGATGTCAAACCGATCGAGAAACATCGACTGGCAAGTATTCTAATTGCTGCACGGATTAAAGACACATGGTTGGTATTCTGTGAAATTGGGGATAGGCTTTTCGGAACACCAAATGTGATCTGTCGTACCGGTGATTTCCACACAAATCGGTCAGAACTCTTGTACTTTGGGAATCATCCACTTTTAAAATTGAACGACTGGTCCACTCTGAAATTGAGCGTTAAGGGCGAAACTTTCATTTTTTCGGTAAACGATGAGAAAATTACAGAAACCGGTGGTGACTTTGCTTTTGTCCTTGCAGGTCGAGCAATCTTTGAAGCAAAAGTAGGTAGGCTTCACGGTTTTCTGACAGGCGGTGCCGGGTTTGGACTCGCCAATTACACCGCGAAGTTCGATAATCTTATTATCACCGGCAAAGATATCCCCAACAAGGGGACATTACCCGTAGTCTCGCGAGGAAAACTCGCCACGACGTGGGGGCACTTGAAGCGGTTTTAACTGCGACCGAAATCGCATGAAGAGAGAATCACTATGCAATTTCTGACTGTTGTTGTAATTCTTTTTTTTATTACCGTTTTTGCCTCAGCAGGGACATTTATTGAAACCTTCAAGGATGACGACCTGGAGGCGTGGCAGGAACTCGTTCGGTTGGATAAAGCCCCCGGCGTTTGGGAAGTTGTTGACGGTGAACTTCAGACAGTCAGCCGTGAAAAATTTGTGCGTTTACTGACAACTGGGGATAGCACGTGGAGAGATTACACTGTTGAATTTGATGTCAAACCGCTTAACAAACACGGTATCGGGGCTATCACTATTGCCGCGCGGGTACAGGGGACTTGGGTGGTATTGTGTAGTATTGAGGACCCTGTAGAACTCGTTGAGGGTAAACCACCCCGCCAGAGAGAACAGATAAGTTGTGTCTATGGCGATTTTCACGATATAATATTTATACGCCTCCACGCTGGACCGCATCCACTTTTAAAATTGAAGAAATGGTCGCATTTGAAGTTGAGTGTCCACGACAATATCTTTAACTTCTCGGTTAATGAGAAGCAAGTGATGGGACCCGCAGAGATGCCGAATCTAATAGGTGTTCCAGACTTTGGTCACTTTCCCGACTTTCGGACCGGAGGTGTCGGTTTCGGGATCGCGAATTATACGGCACGTTTTGATAATATCACTGTCACCGGTGATAGTGTTCCAAACAGCGGCGGGTTCACCGTAACGCCCCAAGAAAAACTCACGACAACGTGGGGACAGTTGAAACAATTCTAAACACACTGTGCTGTAGTAAGCGAAACAAATTGGCTCTGAAGAATTTGTTCCTATCTTTAATTTTTTTTTTTTAAACTTGACAATGTTTTTAAAATATGAGAAACTATTAAGCATATTCAAAGAATCTGTTTGCGAGTCTGTATTACCTTCACTTGAGCGATCGAAGTTTGCAATGCCAGATTGGGCTATTAAAGCGCAATTTGTCTTACGTTATACCATTTCTAAAAGTTTATATCGCATTAACCGCTCCATCTACCCAGGCCCGGTAGGTGCGGTTTCCTAACCGCACCGGGCATAACTAAAAACAGCGGCCCCTCTTAATGAGGAATCGTCTATTAGAATTGGTATTATCAAAATATGTGAGGACGAAGTAGATTAGAAACAATGTTAATAGATTATCTTCCAATCTTGTTGTTAGGGGTGTTCGCCGTGCTTTTTGCAGCGATCAATCTCGGCCTGACCCATATTCTTGGACCCAAACGCCCGAACCGTGTTAAACTCTCCGTTTACGAATCCGGCGTACAACCTATTGGCGATGCGAGGCAGCGATTTACCATCCGGTTCGACCTCATCGCTATGCTCTTTATCATCTTCGATATTGAAGTGGTTTTCCTCTACCCGTGGGCAGTGGTCTTCAAGAAATTCTCTGAAACGAGTGGTTTGTTTATTTTAATTGAAATGCTGGTATTTATCGGCATTCTCCTTCTTGGCTATATCTACGCTTGGAAGAAAGGAGGCTTAACATGGGATTAGATTTTGTTGGACAAGGTGCCGCGGAGACGGATGGCAACATCATCACCACGACGATTGATAAAGTCGTCAACTGGGGACGGAAAAACTCTCTCTGGCCGATGCCCTTCGGGACCGCCTGCTGCGCCATAGAAATGATGGCGACCTTGGCTTCCAAGTTTGACCTCTCCCGATTCGGCTCTGAGGCGATCCGGTTTTCACCGCGCCAATCCGACCTGCTGATCGTTTCCGGCAGAATTTCTATCAAAATGATGCCTGTCCTGAAACGGATCTATGACCAAATGCCCGATCCGAAGTGGGTAATTTCAATGGGCGCATGCGCTTCCTGCGGCGGTGTGTTTGATACCTATACCCTCATTCAAGGTGTTGACCAGTTTATTCCTGTTGATGTCTATATCCCCGGATGTCCACCGCGACCCGAAGATCTTATTGATGCGGTGTTACAGGTACAGCAGAAGATCACCAGTGGTGCTTCCCCTAAAGGAGTAGAGTCAGTTTATGAGTGAAGAGAACCAAGTCGAAGAGGAACCAAAACCTCTTGTTCTTGAAAAATTAGAGGCGAATCACGCAGACGCGCTCTTGACACAGGATGAATCGCGGGGGACTATCGTTGTGGTTATCCATAAAGAGCAGGCTTACGCAGTGTTGGAATATCTGAAAACAGACCCCGAACTCGCCTATACTTTCCTCGTTGATGTCACCGCAGTCGATAATTCGCAGATGGAATCCGAATTGATGCAGTTTGACTACGCAAGGTTCATGGTAGTCTATCAACTCTATTCCTATCAGGGGCAGTGTCGGCTTCGTGTAAAGGTCCCTGTACATGAAAACGACCTGAGTGTTCCATCTGTCACTGGCTTGTGGCAAGGCGCAAACTGGTTGGAACGCGAGACTTACGACATGTTCGGTATCAATTTCGAGGGACATCCCGATCTTCGGCGAATCTTAATGCCTGACGATTTTGACGGACACCCGCTCCGAAAGGATTATCCGCTCCGCGGACGCGGCGAGCGCGAACGCTTTAATTTTGATAAACAGAATGTGTAAAAAAGCGGTCAGCAGTCAGTAATCAGCAGTCAGTTAAGGGGGCGTAGAAAAACCGAACATCTTTTTTCTGACCGCTGAGAGGTTTTTTCGCAGAAAAACCGACCTGACGGCTGACGGCTAAGCCCCTGATAACTGACAACTGACAACTATTTACAAGGAGTATTCTATGCAAGGTGGACTGGAACGCGCCACAGGCGAGAAGATGGTTCTTAACTTTGGTCCACAACATCCGGCAACGCACGGCACCCTCCGTATCGTGTTGGAACTTGATGGTGAGTCCGTTTTGAAAGCGACACCACATGCTGGCTACCTGCATACTGGGTTCGAGAAACTCGGTGAACACTTGGATTACAACCAGTATATTGTCGTGACAGACCGGATGAATTATCTGTCACCGTTGTCGAATAATTTCGGATATGTCCTTGCTGTCGAGCAGCTCCTCGACATTGAAGTCACGAAACGGTGTCAATACATCCGGATTTTGATGGCGGAACTCTCACGACTCGCGGATCACCTCTTATGGTTGGGAACCGCCGCACTCGATTTAGGGGCGTTTTCCGTTTTTCTCTATAGCTTCCGTGAACGTGAGAAGTTGTATAGCATCTTTGAAAAGACTACCGGCGCACGGTTGACGACAAGTTACACACGCGTCGGGGGTGTTCTCCGTGACCTCTACGATGGATGTGAGGCTGATATACGGCAATTCGTCAGCAACTTCCCGAAGGCATTGAAGGAGACCCATACGCTGCTCACACGGAATCGGATCTGGATGGATCGAACGAAAGGTGTTGGTGCTATTTCCGCTGATGATGCCATTAGTTATGGGTTAACAGGACCCTGTCTCCGAGCCACCGGTATAGCACACGACATTCGCAAGGCTGAACCCTATTCCAGTTACGATGAAGTGACATTTGATGTACCCGTCGGAACCAACGGGGATGCCTACGACCGATACCTCGTCCGGATGGAGGAGATGATTCAGAGTTGTGGTATCGTTACCCAAGTCTTGGATAATATCCCTGATGGACCCGTCAACCTTGAAGATAACAAGGTTACAATGCCGAACAAGTCCGATGCTTATGGGCATATCGAGGGATTAATCCATCACTTTAAGATTGTTATGGACGGGCATGGCGTGCAGCCGCCAATGGGTGAGCACTATTGTGCAACCGAATCGCCGAACGGCGAACTTGGTTTCTATATCGTCAGCGATGGCAGCGGTACCGCTTATCGTATCCGCATCCGTCCGCCGAGTTTCTTACACTTCCAAGCATTGCCGCATATGTTAGAAGGCGGAATGGTCTCTGACACCGTAGCTGTGTTGGGGAGTCTGAATGTCATCGCGGGAGAATTAGATCGGTAACTTTGTCAGAACGTGTTATCTGTGTTAGGAGGATTTAATGGAACTCACAGGCATTATGCTTTTCGTCAAAGACATGAAGACTGTAATCGCTTTTTATAGAGACGTTATCGGATTAGTGCCAGACGAAGACCAGCCGTTCCCAGAAAACCGGTTTTTCCGTTTTCATGCAGGGGCTTGCACGTTGTGTCTCCATAGTGCCAGCAAACCCAACGAAGGGAGACAAAAACTGATGTTTCAGGTTGAAAGCGTGAGTGCCATTCATCAGCACATAAAATCGAAAGGGAAACGGTTACGGAAACTTGAGAACGACAATGGGCATGCCATTTTCGATATCCGCGACCCAGAAGGCAACCGTATTCAGTTTTACGGCAACTACTAAAACGGACGATATTTGGTAGTTTAAGACTTGTGCCAAATAACTTTATCTAAAACGTTATTTCATATAAGTATGACATTTTAGCAGGGTCTCATGAGTTGATATGCTCTTCAGTCCCGTAGGGACGATATGTTTATAGAAAAACGTTCTACACAAACTACTAAGATGGGCGATATTTGGTAGTTTAAGACTTGTGCTAAATAACTTTATGTAAAACGTTATTTCATATAAGTATGACATTTTAGCAGGGTCTCATGAGTTGATACGCTCTTCAGTCCCGTAGGGACGATATGTTTATAGAAAAACGTTCTACACACCTTCTTTAGTCCCGTAGGGACGATATGTTTATAGTTCAAAATCCAATAGGTGTGAAGGAAACAAAAATAATGAGTTAACTAATACAAGTCGTTAGTTTAAGTTAGGAGAGACCATCTACGAAGCGTTCGCAGAATGTTACACTTTTCGCCAAATTATTTTTTTACCGCGGAAAATCAGATCTAAAAAAACACCGATAAACCCTTGTAGTTACAGGGTTTATGCCGATACTCTTTGTACACTAAATGTTACACCAGTGTAACATTTTTAGGAGAATTTCTGGTCAGTAAATAGGTTGGGTTGAAGGGATACAGGAAGACCGAGCTCGTCAGTCAAATAGTCCACAAATACGACAGGATAATTTGAAACTGGATAAAGCAATTTTGAAAGGGTAGGCTTAAATTCCATGAAACTAAAAGTTGTTATCCACAAAGCTGAGGAAGGCGGATATTGGGCGGAAGTGCCATCACTCGCTGGTTGTGCCACACAAGGCGACACTTTTGAAGAATTACTTGAAAACATTTATGAAGCAATTGAAGGATATTTATCCGTAGATGTTAACACTTCAGCAAGTAGGTTGGGTTGAACGCAGTGAAACCCAACGCTTACTATTTGTCTTGTGAGGGACATCAACTCCCGTACTACTAAAAGAAGGTGTTTCCATAATGAATAACCAAGATCGATTCAGTTGGCGACCTGTAGTTGGGGACTGTATCGTTGAATTGTTGGTAAATAATTTATCAGGTTCAATAGAGTTTGAACGGAATGAACTTTATCGTTTTGAACCCAGGCTACAAGAAATGTTTCCTAATAATAGTACTGTTCGAGCAACAGTGAATGCTACACTAAACGATCTGGTCAACAATCATTATCAAATAGAAAGATTGGAACATGGTAGGTATAGACTTGTTGAAGGGGAACGTTTATTCCTGCGAGTGAGACTAGAGAAGTGTGAGCGGAAACTACAAGCGATAGCATAGGTATTAGAACAGCCGTTGTAGCCTCTAAGGAATGCTACAGATAAAAACTCGAAACCACAGTCGAAGAAAATCCTATCGAAAAAAGGCATCTACGCGGAATTTATCTGGGCGGAAACAGCGGGCACTCGAAAAGGCTCGAATTCGGGAGGTAAAAGCGATTGAAAATGTCACACCTCCGAAAACGAAAACACCTTGGAGGGGACCGAGAAGTAAACCCGACCCTGGGACATATGCCGTGCGGACGTTTTTCCAAGGCGGTATGGGGTGTGGTATGCTTTTATTTGCTTTCCTACTTAGCCCTGCTATTGCCGTTGAAGGTGGTTTAGGTTTGTTTTTAGTGTTTTTGATAACAGGATTACTTTTTATGGGTTTTGCTGTCCACAGTTTTTTAAATTCCCGTGGTGGATGGTAGAAAACGTGACAAATGACTAACTTGGCGGGCGAAATAAGGAAAATATAGATGTCAGATGAACTCATTCAAATTGAAACGCCTTTCGTGTTTAACGAAGAAAATCAACGTGAATTCGACGAGTTGATAGGGCGATATCCGATTAAAGAAGCAGCAATGCTGCCGACACTACATCTCGCACAAAAGCAGGTAGGCTATATTACGCCTGCTGTCATGAAATATGTTGCTGAACAACTTGAAGTCACCGTGATGAAAGTTAAGGATGTCGTCACGTTCTATCCGATGTTCTTTGAAGAACCGGTAGGCGAGTACGTCATTCGCGTATGCCATACATTACCTTGTGCATTGCGGGATTGTAAAGTGGTGCTCGACCATCTCAAAGCAAAACTCGACACGGATATTGCTTCCGAAACAAATCTCGCTAAAGGTACAACGGCTGACGGTAAGTTCACACTCATGAAAGTAGAATGCCTCGCTTCGTGTGATGTCGCACCTGTTATCATGATTAATGACGATCTGTATAAAAATTTAACCCCGGAAAAGGTTGATGAACTTTTAGCGAAGCTTGCAAGCTAAAACTTGCTATACTAAAGTAGACAATTTGTAGAGGAGAGAGTATGGTCGAAGAAAGAAGGATTCTCTACGAGCATTTGGATGTGCCTGATATTAACACGTTTGATGTCTTTCGACAATATGACGGCTACACCCGTTTTGAAAAGGCAATCGCAGAATATCAACCAGAAGATATTGCTAAAATGGTGATGGATTCCGGGTTGAAGGGCAGAGGCGGTGCCGGGTTCTCAACGGGTTTGAAGTGGAGTTTTGTCCCAAGAGATATAAAGCCGTGTTACCTCTGTTGCAACGCTGACGAAAGTGAACCAGGAACGTTTAGTAACCGTTATGTCTTGGAGAAGAATCCACATCTATTGATTGAAGGTATCCTGATCTGTTGTTATGCGATGGGCATTGAGACGACTTATGTCTATATTCGGGGTGAATTTACACTCGGAAAGAAAATGTTGGATGCCGCCATCAAAGAGGCTTATGAGAAGGGATACCTCGGCAAAGACATTCGCGGCACAGGGCTCAATGTTGACATCTATTCGCATCCGGGTGCCGGTGCCTATATCTGTGGCGAAGAGACAGGTTTGATTGAGTCGCTTGAAGGCAAACGCGGGCAACCCCGCAACAAACCGCCGTTCCCTGCTGTGGAAGGTGTGTTCATGAAACCCACCGTCGTACAGAATGTGGAGACGTTGTGTAACCTACCGTTTATTGTCGGAAACGGCGTTGAATGGTACACCCAAATGGGACCGACGTATGCCGATACACGGTCTGATCCGCCGACACCGGATCCCAACACAGGCACGAAACTCTATTGCATCAGCGGCGATGTCAACGAGCCGGGGGTTTATGAACTTGATCTTGGCTTGACATGCACCGAGCTCATTGAAGTCGCAGGCGGTTTACGCGGCGAAGAGGTTAAAGCGGTAATCCCTGGCGGTAGTTCCGCACCGATCTTAACGCACTATGAATTGGACACGCGGCTTGATTTTACCTCTCTTACACTCGCAAAGTCAATGCTCGGGTCCGGTGGTATTATCGTTATGAATGAGACCCGGAATATCGTTGACTGCTTGCTCAATATCATGAAATTCTACGCGCATGAGTCGTGCGGGCAGTGCACGCCGTGCAGATGGGGCACACCGTGGGTGCGTGATATTGTTCAACGTATTGCCGACGGAAACGGACGAAAAGACACTATCACACGACCCAAATTCGGTGTCGCTGAAGGGGGCAGATGGGGCGATACCGGCGAAACAGAAGAAATCTATGAAGACTTGGATCTACTCGAAAGCGTCGCTAACAACATCGCGAATGTGGATACGATGACATGGAATACGATCTGCGTCTTTGGTATTGCTGTCTCATGGCCCGCTGTGAGTTATATGCGCAAGTTCAGACCCGAATTTGAAGCCGCTATTCGAGAAGGAAAGCTCGTCACGCTGCCTGTCGCTGAAGCGACAGTTCCACCGGAAGAAAATTACGCCTATCAACAGCGGTTTGTTCCAAAGGAGTTTGCTGACCTGTAGGACTGATTTCTTAATGGTTGTCGGTTGTCGGTTCTCGGTTACAGGAGGAAACCTTTGTTAAACGAAAACCTCTTAACCGATAACTGACAACTGAAAACTGATAACCATTCCCAAGGAAAGTTAAAAATATGGCATTTGTTAAATTGAATGACCTTGAGATAGAGGTTGAAGATGGAACGAATGTAGTCGAGGCAGCAAGGCAACACGGTATTGAAGTGCCTCACTACTGTTATCATCCTGGATTGACCCGTCCCGCAAATTGCAGGATGTGCCTCGTTGAGCCACACGTGTTCTTCCCACCCGCTGGCGCGATCGTCCCGGACCGGCAGCTCGCAACCGGATGCACGACGGTGTTAAGAACAGCACCGCCAGATAGGAAACTTGACGGGAAGTACGACTTTATCGTCTACACAGACAGCCCGCGCGTCAAAAAGGCACGCGAGGACATACTGGAGTTCCTGCTTGTGCATCATCCGCTGGATTGCCCCGTCTGTGATCAGGCTGGCGAATGCGATTTGCAGGACTACTCCTATCGGCACGGAAGCGATAAGAGTCGCTACCTTGAAGTCAAAAATGTTCCACCCAAAAAAGACCTCGGACCCGATGTCCTGCTCTATTCAACGCGTTGTGTCGTCTGCACTCGGTGTATCCGATTTGCCGACGAGGTTTCCGGAACCGGTGAATTAGGCTTAATTAACCGCGGTTCCCACGATGAAATTGATATTCCGAGAAGCCACGAGGGAACTCCCATTCAGCTACTTGATAATAAACTCGCAGGAAATGTTGTTGACATCTGTCCCGTCGGCGCATTGATTAGCAAGGACTTCTTGTTCAAGTCGCGTCCATGGTTTATGGAGAAGGCGAACAGTGTCTGCTCAGGATGCAGTGTCGGTTGTAATATCACCGTAGAATATAAAGCCGATGGTGTTTACAGACTCAAGCCGCGCTTCCATGAGGATATTAACCAACATTGGATGTGTGACGACGGTCGTCTTGGGTATCACTATGTGAACAGCGATGATCGCCTCCAACTTCCGCTGAAACGCGTGGATGACGAACTTACACCAACACATTGGGCGGATGCGCTAACCGTGATTCAGGAGCAGTTATCGGAAATAGAGGCTGAGGACATTGTTGTTATCGGTTCTGCACAAGCCACAAATGAAGACAACTACGTTTTACAGCAGTTCGCACACGACGTGCTGCAGACAACGCAGTTAGGACTCTTCGGGCAGTTACTCGGTGAAGAACATAAATTCCCACAATTTACAATTGAAGCCGACAAGAATCCGAATACGGCAGGGGCGCGAACGATACTCGGTTCTGCGAACGGGAACGTTGTTTTGGAAGGCGATGCACTTTGGGAGAAGATCTCAGGCGCGAAAGTCGTCTATCTCGTTAGCGGGGCTCCAGAACGTCCGCTTGAGGAGTCAGAGAAAGCCGCTTTAGAAAGTGTTGAGTTCCTTATCGTGCAAGACGTTTTGCCGTCAGAGGTTACGCAATTGGCCGATGTGGTGTTGCCGGGAACAACTTTCGCTGAGAAAGACGGGACCTTCACCAATTCAACGGGCTGGGTACAACGAATTCGTAAGACGATTGATCCGCCGGGCGAAGCACGTGTGGACTGGGAGATCACACAGCAACTTGCTAACCAGTTAGGCGGTGAGATGAACTATCGTTTCTCTGGTGAAATTGCTATAGCAATTGCAGAGAGTGTGCAAGGCTATGCGGACGCAACACATCAAAATATTGGGGATGCGGGAATTAAGTTAGCTTAAGCCTGTAGCCTTTAGAAGCTATCAAGAAGGAGAAACTATGGAGAATATGCCGCTTCTCGTTTTAATCCTCAGTTCTGTTGTTAAAATTCTCATCATTGTCCACATGTTGCTTATAGGTGTGATGTTAATGATCTGGTCGGAACGCCGGGTGAGCGGATGGATGCAGGATCGATTGGGACCGAATCGTGTGGGGCCGCAAGGGCTGCTCCAACCTGTCGCAGATGGGCTTAAGTTCCTGTTTAAGGAAGATCTCATCCCGGATCATGTGGATAAGCCGCTTTACGTACTCGCACCCGCGATGCTATTAGTTCCAGCACTTATTACGGTTGCTGTCGTACCATTTGGGAGTGCTATCACACTGTTTGGCTACGAGATACCGCTCCAGATTGCGGACATCAATATAGGGATTCTATATATCTTAGCGATTACGTCTCTCGGTGTTTACGGCGTTGTACTCGGGGCCTGGGCATCGAATAACAAGTATTCGCTTTTAGGCGGTTTACGTTCATCGGCGCAGATGATTAGTTACGAACTAACACTCGGACTCGGAATCATCGGCATCCTGATGCTGACAAGTTCGCTCAGTCTTCGGGCGATCGCCATAGAACAAGGCGCATATCCGTGGCAATGGAACTTCCTCATTCACTTCCCCGCGTTTCTCGCGTTTACAACTGCGATGTATGCGGAAACGAATCGCTTACCTTTTGACCTCGCAGAAGCCGAGCAGGAACTCGTCGCAGGGTATCACACCGAATACAGCAGCATGAAATTCGCGATGTTTTTTATGGCGGAATACATGAACATGATTGTCGGCTCCGCTGTGACGGTGACCCTCTTCTTGGGAGGGTGGCATTTCTTCGGCTTAGAAAATGTCGGCGGTCCCGTATGGAGCGGGCTTATCTCGTTTGGTATCTTCTTCGTCAAAACAGCCATTTTCCTTTTCGTGTTTATCTGGGTACGCTGGACACTCCCACGATTCCGATACGATCAGCTCATGAACTTCGGTTGGAAATTTCTGTTACCCGTCGCATTGACTTCCATCGTCGTAACCGGTACCCTATGGATAATGACAGGCTCTCGTTTGGTTGTCGGGATTGGCAATGTCGTTGCGGCGTTTATTGTTGTATCGATTGTGGCAGGGCTGCTGGTTATGAACAAAACACCTGAACCAGCAATACGGAATAACGACCAGCACGTTACACCCAGCGCATTAGACGCTATAGAGTAGGAGGACGCGAATGAATCCAGAACAGATTCTATTTATTCTCTTTGGGGCTGTCGCGCTGATTGGTGCGATTGCCGTTATCTCGTTTCGACATCCGATTTATAGCGCGCTCTCGCTTATCATAACGTTTTTCGCACAGGCAGGACTGTTTGTGTTATTAGGCGCGCACTTCGTTGCAGCTGCACAGGTAATTGTCTATGCAGGTGCCATTATGGTGCTTTTCCTGTTCGTGATTATGCTCCTGAACCTTGGAACGCTTTCAGTGAAAGGCGCAATGTCAGGCAAACTGAAAGCGTTCGCAATCATCTTAGGCATCCTCTTTGCTGCCGAAGGCATCTATATCGCAGTAAATGCTCTGAACGATACAGCGGTGGCATCCGCAGAACCCGCTACGGAATCGGTGACGACAACCACTTATCAAATTGGCGAGCTCTTGTTCAGCAAGTACCTCTTACCTTTTGAGGTTACCTCACTTATTTTGCTGGCGGCATTGATTGGTGTTATTGTCTTGGTAAAACGTGGAAACCAAGAAGAAAACTAAGGAGTAGTTAACAGTTATCGGTTATCAGTTATCAGGTAAGAGGTGCCTTGGTTATATCACAATCCTCTTTAACTGACAACTGACAACTGACAACTGACAACTGACAACTATTTATGGCATTAGAATATTACCTTGTTTTAAGCGCACTCCTTTTCACAACCGGAGTCATCGGGGTGCTCATTCGCAGGAACGCTATTATCATCTTTATGTGTATTGAATTGATGCTGAATGCGGCGAACCTTGCCTTTGTGGCAATCAGCCGTAGTCTCGGCGAGGCAACCGGACAGGTGTTTGTTTTCTTTGTAATGACCGTCGCTGCTGCTGAGGTTGCTATCGGTCTTGCAATTATTGTTAGTGTTTTCAAGCATCGGCAGACAATTAACGTGGACGAAGTTAATTCATTAAAAGGTTAGCAAGGATTTTTGATTTGGTCACTATATGTAAAACGACCGTTCCTATTCACTTGTTCTTTAGAACAATTTAATCGTAACTAACGTTGTTGAAATGGAGCAAAAACCCGATTTTGACAACGGAGCTTTTAACAGCAAGTTTTGGCTTGCAAGCTTACGCCAAAAGGGAGCGAAAACTCAATCGTTAAAATTATGTCGAAAGAATTAATTGTTGTCCTGTTAGTTGCCCCCCTTGTTGGGTTTCTGATTAACGGGTTATTCGGAAAATGGCTAAAAGGTAACGAGAAACTCAGCGGATCGATAGGCGCGCTTGCGGTGCTGGTCTCCTTAGTCTGTTCAATTATCGCCTTTACCAGTTTGAACGGCGGTGCTGCCCCGCTTGATGAAACATTATATGAATGGATTGCAGGCGAAGGGTTCGCTTTCAATATCGGATTCCGCGTGGATGCCCTAACAGCAGTAATGTTGTTGGTTATTACAGGTGTCGGTTTCCTCATCCACGTCTATTCGATCGGCTACATGCACGGCGATGAAGGCTATACACGCTATTTTGCCTACCTGAACCTGTTTGTTTTCGCAATGCTCATCCTCGTCCTCGGTAACAACTACCTGATGATGTTTGTCGGGTGGGAAGGCGTTGGGCTCTGCTCTTATCTGTTGATCGGGTTCTGGTATGACAAACAGTCGGCGACGGATGCTGGGAAAAAGGCATTCATCGTGAACCGAATTGGCGATTTCGGTTTCCTGCTTGGAATGTTCACCTTATTTGCGGCGTTCGGAACCCTTGATTTTGGGACTATATTTGATGCCGCCGAGGCAGATAATTTTCAGAAGGTTTTTGGTGCCAGCACCCTCGTGGTGGCGACATTGCTACTCTTTGTTGGGGCAATAGGTAAATCGGCACAAATCCCGCTCTATGTATGGCTCCCCGATGCGATGGAGGGTCCCACACCTGTCAGTGCCTTGATTCACGCTGCGACGATGGTAACAGCTGGTGTGTATATGATAGCGCGTTCCGCTGTCCTTTATAACATTGCCCATACGGGGGAAATCGTCGCATGGATCGGCGTTTTAACGGCACTCTTTGCCGCTACAATTGCACTCACACAGAACGACATCAAACGCATCCTTGCGTATTCTACTGTCAGCCAACTCGGATACATGTTCCTCGGTGTTGGTGTCGGGGCTTATGCTTCTGGAATCTTCCATTTGGTAACCCACGCCTTCTTTAAGGGACTGATGTTCCTAACCGCCGGTAGTGTGATGCATGCTATGGCGAATGAGTTGGATATGCGGAAGATGGGCGGATTAAAATCGAAGATGCCGATTACGCACTGGACCTTTTTAGTGGGTGCCCTTGCCATTGCCGGGTTTCCGTTTCTGAGTGGTTTCTGGAGCAAAGACGAAATCCTACACAGCGCGTGGGGAAGTTCCCCGTTAATTTACGGGATCGGGTTAGTCACAGCATTCCTGACAGCCTTTTATATGTTCCGTCTCATCTTCGTGACGTTTTATGGCGAATCTCGCGTTGAACCCGAAGTTGCTTCACATCTGCACGAATCACCATCTGTTATGTGGGTGCCGTTAGCGATTCTGGCGATCCCCTCTGCCCTGATCGGCTTATTATTAGGTTGGGGTGGACATGAAAGTTGGTTCCACCACTTCACAAAATCGGTTGAAGGGTTTGCCTCGGAAGCACACGGTGAAGCATCAGGCAATGTCGTTTTGTTTATGGTAATTTCATCGGTTGTCGGTTTGGCGGGTATTGCCTTCGCATGGACGCGTTATAGCAAACGAGTCCCGTCCGATGAACCTACCGGGGCATTACATAAACTGCTCGCGAACAAGTACTATATTGATGAGGTATACAACGCACTCATCGTGCAACCCGTTAAAAACGGCTCCCATTTTCTGTTATGGAAACTGGTGGATAACGGCATTATTGACGGAATTGTCAACGGTGTGGCTGCTATTATCCGGTTCCTCGGTGGATTGTTGCGGCGACTCCAAACCGGTCTCGTCCAAGTCTATATTGTTTCGATGGTTCTCGGAATTGTGATATTTCTCGCATATTACCTATTTTTCGCTTAAGTCAATGGGTAGTAGGTGCTCGTGTCATATAAATTTCTTGTGTTGATTTTAGATCTCCAGGCCCGGTAGGTGCCGTTTGGAACCGAAAGCCGAGGTTTCCTTCCCACCCGTTACTCGGAAGGGGCACCGGACTTGAAAAAGAAGATTCGGAAAATTAGACAATCCGTGATGGAGGAAGCAGATGAAGCAGAATAATTTTCGACCACGGGATCTTCTCAGCAAAGAGGTTGCAGGCATCTGCGGGGTCGCAAGATTGACAGATAAAGCGCGCTGCCCACGCTGGAGAAATCGGAAGCTATAAATACGGTGCTGATTCTGAACAAGATACAGCAATTTTAGCCTTTCTCAGCATTTCAGCGGAAGCTTTTCAGGAAGCCGCAGTGCGGATTGACCATGATGTTAAATTGGGGGCATGGATTCTGGACAACTGTGAGCGGTCATCTGAGGAAGTATCAAAGTTTAATCGTAAGATGAAAGCTTGGTGGCAGAACAAAATGCCTCAGGACGAGTTTGCAAAACGCCGCCGACAATTGGCTCAGCAAGCAGAAAACCGTAGACGTTCTTGGCTCCAAGGTGAAAGGTGGTGGTGGAAGAATTTCTTCAGAACGTAATCTATTCCTCTGCTAACTGCTAATTGACAACTGACAACTATTTCCAAGGAGGGTTCCTTGTTACTTTCAATAGTCATTTTTTTACCACTGCTCGGTGTGATAGCAATTGCGTTGCTCAGAGGCTTGGGAGCTACCGCTGTCAAAGGCATCGCACTTGGCATTGGACTTATCACCTTTGTTATCTCGTTAGGGCTTTACACCGGGTTTAACGCAGATACTGGCACATTCCAATATGTTACGCAAGAAAACTGGATTACCAGCTTAGGTATAAGCTACCATATTGGCATCGACGGTATTTCGCTGTGGTTGGTGTTGCTGACGACATTCCTAACACCCGTGTGTATTCTCGCCGCATGGGATTCGATTGAGAAAGGATTGAGCGGCTTTATGATGTCGCTCCTCGCACTCGAAACGGGGATGTTGGGGGTTTTTTGTTCCCTCGATCTGTTCCTCTTCTTCGTGTTTTGGGAGTCAATGCTGATTCCGATGTACTTCCTCATCGGTATTTGGGGCGGAGAGCGTCGGATCTACGCGACTATCAAGTTCGTTCTCTATACGATGGCGGGCAGCGCACTCATGTTGGTCGGGATTTTAGCACTCTATTTTCAGAACGGTAATAGTTTTGACCTAACAACGCTAAGTGGGCCCTTTGAACATTCGGATCTACTATTCCTCGCGTTTTTTATCGCGTTTGCTATTAAAGTACCGCTGTTCCCATTCCATACATGGCTTCCAGATGCACACGTTGAGGCACCGACCGTCGGAAGCGTCATTCTTGCCGGTGTCCTACTAAAGATGGGAACCTACGGAATCATCCGATTTTGTCTGCCACTCTTTCCTGATGCAGCAGAAAAGTTTACACCCTTGATCGTTACACTTGCTGTCATCGGTATCATCTATGGCGCATTGGTGGCAATGGTACAGCCGGATCTCAAAAAACTGGTCGCATACTCCAGTGTCAGTCACCTCGGTTTTGTCGTGTTAGGGCTCTTTTCACAAAGTGCCGCGGGGCTTCAGGGAAGCATGTTGCAAATGATTAATCACGGCTTAAGTACAGGCGCTTTATTCCTTTTAGTCGGCATGATTTATGAGCGACGGCATAGCAGAATGATTGTTGATTTCGGCGGCTTATCAAAGCGGATGCCGATCTTCGCCGTAATTTTTATGATTGTAACCTTGTCATCGATTGGATTACCGGGTTTAAACGGATTCGTCGGTGAATATATGATACTGCTCGGCAGTTTTGTTGAGGGGGCTTTCTCTAAAGTACACGTCGTTTTCGCTACCGCAGGTGTGATCCTCGCTGCCGTGTATATGCTCTGGATGTTCCAGCGGGTGATGTTTGGAACACTCGATAAAACAAATGAAAACCTACCGGACTTGAACGCTCGTGAAATCGTCGTAATGCTTCCGATTCTGCTGTTCATCGTCTGGATTGGTGTTTACCCGAAGCCTTTCCTGAGTAAAATGGAAAAATCTGTAGGGATTGTTGTGACGAAAGTGCAGACTACGGAACCTGCTATGGGACAATTGGAAAAACAGAGACCGCGAGATCCGAAACTCGCACTACAGGGAACGCAGCACACACAGCATGAAAAGCGTCAAAAGGAGGCAGAGACGAAGTAAGTGAAGTTCAAATTGGTATCTTGTCTGATTATTTGTGTAATTATTGGGCTTGCCCTTTCGGTTTCAATGGAGGCCTTCGGGGCAGATGACGCACACGGCGACGAAGGCGCACATCACGGGCATGGCGTAGATGGCGCGAAATTACCTATCTGGAGTATTATTCCTTTCGTTGGTATTTTGCTATCCATTGCGATCTTCCCTCTTGTGTTTGATTCGCACTTTCTCGTCCACCACGGGGGGAAAATGTCTTTGGTATGGGCATCAGCCTTCGCTATCCCATATCTCATTGCTTTCCGAGGCGCGGCTTTTTACGACATCCTGCACATCTATCTGTTAGACTATATCCCGTTCATCCTGCTTTTGTGGGGATTGTTTACAGTCGCAGGTGGGATCCTCGTACGTGGCACGTTGCGTGGCACACCCATACTCAATACATTCTTACTGTTAATTGGCACAGTGATCGCATCATGGGTCGGGACTACGGGCGCATCAATGCTCCTAATCCGTCCTTTAATCCGAGCAAATGCATATCGAAAGAATAAGGTTCATCTAATTGTCTTTTTCATCTTTCTCGTAAGTAACATCGGTGGTTCTTTAACGCCAATAGGAGACCCGCCGCTATTCCTCGGGTTCCTCCGCGGCGTACCGTTCTTCTGGACAACTACAGCATTATTTCCGCACATGTTACTTATAAGCGTGGTTTTGCTTATTCTGTTCTTTATATTTGATACGTTGATGTTTAAACGGGAAGGAGGCGTGGTACCAGACGATGGAACCAACGAACCTGTTCGCGTAGAGGGCCTTTTCAACCTCGTCTTCCTGTTCGGTATCATCGCTGCCGTTCTTATGAGCGGGACTTTCAAGTGGGGAGAAGTCAACATCCTTGGCGTTCATGTGTATTGGCAAAATATCGCGCGTGAAGCATTGATTGTTGTTATGGGGCTACTGTCACTTAAATATACACCCTTCAGCGGCGAATTACGTCAATCCAACGAATTTTCATGGGAGCCGATTGAAGAAGTCGCAAAAGTTTTCGCCGGAATTTTTATGACAATCATTCCAGCATTGGCAATCCTAAAGGCAGGAGAGGAAGGTGCCCTTGCAGGCTTAATTGGGGCTATGCAACAACCCTACCACTATTTCTGGATTACCGGGGTCTTGTCGAGTTTTTTGGACAACGCACCAACATATTTGACATTCTTCAATACCGCACTTGGAAAATTGCATCTCACTGAAGCCATCGTGCCGGAAATTTTGTCTATGCCATATGATCAATTAGCGAATCAGTCGCATCAAGAGTTTGTCAGATTGTTGGTGGCTATTTCCGTCGGAGCAGTTTTTATGGGGGCCAATACCTATATCGGCAACGCACCGAACTTCATGGTGAAAGCCATCGCCGAACAAAGCGGTATCCGCATGCCAAGCTTCTTCGGGTATATGCTCTGGTCAGTAGCAATCTTATTCCCGCTCTTTGTGGTTGTAACACTTGTGTTCCTGTAATGGTTATCAGTTATCGGTTATCAGTTTTCAGTGAAGAGCCCATTTTGTAACAATTTACCTACGCTTGGAATATTACAGCAAACGGTGGATTGTTACAGACAACCTCTTAACCGACAACTGACGACTGAAAACTGAAAACTATAAAAAAAGGAAATTAAAAAATGCCAATAGAGATTAACTGGCAATTACTAATGCCGGAACTGGTTATCGCCTTAACTTTGATCATTGTCCTCGTCTTTGACCTTTTTGATGCTATTTCCAAAACGGTCCTCGGTTGGATGACGATCGTTGGTGCTGGGATTGCCCTATGGGTCTCCATCCAGATGCATCAGGCAGGTACGGTGGGCATCCAGTTCAACGAAATGTTCAAGGTGGATAGTTTCTCCCTGTTCTTCAACATTATCTTCCTCGTTTCAACAATTTTGGTTGTATTGATCTCGATGAGTTATTTGGATAGAGGCGACAGGAAGCAGGGACCTTACTATCTGCTTATCCTGCTGGCAACGCTCGGCATGATGTTGATGGCCGCAGGTAATGAGTTGATTATCGTTTTCCTCGGCTTGGAGCTGATGTCGTTATCGTTATATGTGTTGGCGGGTTATTTCCGAGAGAGTCCTGCTTCAAGCGAAGCGGGGATGAAATACCTGTTGCTTGGCGCGTTCGCGAGTGCGTTCTTCCTCTATGGAATCGCGCTAATTTACGGTGGCGCCGGAACGACAAGTATACCCGCAATTGCTGAAGCGATTACCGCAGAAAACAAATCGCCACTACTGTTAGCAGGGATGTTTCTCCTTGTCGTTGGGTTCGGATTTAAAGTCGCTATTGTTCCGTTCCACCAATGGGCACCAGATGTTTATGAAGGTGCACCTACAACGATTGCAGCCTTTATCTCCGCAGGACCAAAAGCGGCTGGCTTTGCAGCGTTCCTCAGAATCTTCATGGAAGCGTTACCTAACTTGCAGGTTGAATGGAGCGGTGTTCTCATCCTATTAGCGATGTTGACAATGACGGTCGGGAATGTCATCGCCATCGCGCAAACAAATATCAAACGGATGCTGGCGTATTCGAGTATCGCACACGCCGGGTACGTCCTGATAGGCTTAGCCGCTGCAAATAACGACGGCATTTCGAGCGCGATGTTCTACCTTCTGATTTATTGTGTAATGAACATCGGCGCGTTCGGCGCGGTTATCTTGGCAAAAACAGAAGATGGCGAGAGCCTCATGATTTCTGATTACGCAGGGCTTGGAACCCGAAAGCCGTTACTCGCTATGTTTATGATGATAATGCTTTTGTCGCTCGCCGGTTTTCCACCGACTGCAGGGTTTTTCGGAAAATTCTATATCTTCAAGGCCGCAGTTGGCGCAGGCCATATCTGGCTCGTTATTATCGGTGCTATCAACACCGCAATATCAGCGTTCTATTACCTGCGTGTCGTTGTAACGATGTATATGCGTGAACCAGAGGAGGAGTTGGAGTTCAGTCCTTATGCCTCAACTTTAGTGATCGGGTTAATCCTCGCTGTGGTTGGTGTTTTACTTATCGGTATTCTGCCATCGCTCATGCTCACGCCAGCACAGAATTCCGTTTTTTAATCACTTTATGAGGTTTAATTATTACAATTGGTAATTCCGAAAAATTAATCAACTACCCGTTTCTCGACAACGGAGAGAAACGAACAAGGGCCATAGTTAAAAAAATGTCAGATGTTAGATTAGGCTTTATCGGCACAGGTGGTAACATGAACCGCCACCTCCGTGAATTAACCGAGATCGGCGGCTCACAATTCGTCGCCTTCTGTGATATTGTTGTTGAAAAAGCGGAACAGGCTGTCACGCAGTACGGTGGTAAAGCATACGCAGACTATAACGAGATGCTCGCACGCGAAGAATTGGATGCCGTCTATATCTCTATTCCACCTTTCGCACACGGGGCACCTGAACGGGCTGTTATTGACGCTGGACTGGCGATGTTTGTCGAAAAACCTGTACACATGGATACAAACGATGCAATGGAGATCGCAGCTGTGATAGAAGAGAAAGGCATCATCACTGCTACAGGGTATCAGGAACGTTATCTTGATATTATCGACAAAGCGCAGGAACTCCTCGCTTCCCGACGCGTCGGATTCTTCATGGGCTACTGGATGGGCGGCATGCCCGGTGGTTGGTGGCGAGAGAAGGCAAAATCCGGTGGGCAGCTCATGGAACAGACGACACACGAATTTGATATGGCGAGATACCTCTTCGGCGAAGTCAAAACTGTCTATGCCGTCGCACGCTATGATCTGATTCCTGATACCGATTACGATATTGAAGAAGCGTCTGCTGTCTCTTTGCAATTTGAGAGCGGTGTTTTTGGTATCATGTTCTCCGCCTGCTTTACAACGAATGGGATGAGTCGTTCTGGATTAGACATTTTCTGTGAGGACGGTTCCCTTGAATATCATCTCCGTCGTGCGCTTGTACTCTCTACCGCCGATGAGAAAACCACGTGGAACCCGCAGAACAATTGCACAATTGATATGGATAGCACCTTTATTGAGGCTGTTCGTATAGGAGATGGCAGCGCAATCCGATCCCCCTATGCCGATGCCGCGAAAACCGCTATTTTATCCATCGCCGCCAACGAATCCCTTGAAACAGGTCTACCGGTCCACTTAGGATAAAAGTGCGGTCCTGTACCATAGGCTGTTAGCCTGTGGCAGGAATCCGTTGTAGCATAGACTGTTAGTCTGTGACGATGGCAATTGACAAAATATTTACACCCGTCTATCAGGTCTGGAGGTTGCGTTTGCTGCCTGCGATATGCTAAAATATTGAAAAATAAAAATTTTTATAGTAAAACTTAGAATTATGTGGGCCCCTATCCTTTAACAAATACTCGTTCGTAGTAGGGCAATTCATTGCCCGTTGTGCCAAGAAGCACCCTAATATTTTTAGGTTTTACTATAAGTTCCAAAGGCGGTTAGAATTAACGAAAACCATCGCGAAACGTAGCGGAGCGGTGCCCAGCGTTAATGAAAAAAAATGGAACACCAAATTAACCTCCCCATCACCGGCATGAACTGCGAAAGTTGTACAAGCATCATCACACAAAACCTAAAAAAGATGGATGGTGTTCTTGTTGTAGAAGTCAGTCTCGCTACCGAATATGCCGCGGTTACCTTTGATACATCTACGCTCAGCGAGGAAGCCATCGTCAATAAGATCCGAGACCTCGGTTTTGATGTTGTTGATGAAAACAAAGAAGAAGAGGCTCGCGCTGAAGAATTCCGACGGCAGAAGCTGCAATTTACTGTCGGGGTAATCTGCACGTTACCACTTTTCCTCATTAGCATGGGCAGAGATATGAACCTGTTAGGTGCGTGGGCATCTGCACACTGGGTTAACTATCTCATGTTCGGTTTAGCGTTACCAGTGCAGGGTTATGTTGCGTGGGACTATTACATCGGCGGTTTTAAGGCACTACGCAACCGATCCGCCAATATGGATGTCCTCGTTGCTATGGGTTCATCCGTCGCGTTTCTCTATAGCCTCGTCGTAACGATTGCACTAACCACGGGCGCGGGAGAACGCTTCGGCGCACACGTCTATTTTGAGACAGCCGCAGTTATCGTTACGTTAATTAAGTTAGGAAAACTGCTTGAAGCACGTGCCAAAGGTAAGATAAACGCTGCCCTGAAAAAACTCCCGCAACTCGCCCCGAAAACGGCGTGTCGCTTAAAAGACGGTGAAGAACAAAACATCCCGATTGAACAGGTCGGCGTAGGAGATGTCCTCGTTGTACGTCCCGGCGAAAGTATCCCTGTGGATGGCGTGGTACGCAGCGGTGAAAGTGCCATCGATGAAAGCGTTTTCACCGGAGAAAGCCTACCTGTAGATAAGGGACCAGGCGACCCTGTGACCGCTGCAACGATGAACCAGAGCGGGATGCTCACGATCAAAGCCACACACGTCGGTACCGAAACGGCACTTTCACGTCTTGTCCAATTGGTGTACACGACGCAACAGAGCAAACCCCCTATCCAACGCGTCGCCGACGCAGTCACAAATGTGTTCGTGCCTATCGTCGCCGCGATTGCCGTTGTGACGTTTCTCGCGTGGTGGTTCCTCCTTGGAGCAGGGTTCACACCGGCGATGCTCCGCCTCGTTGCCATCCTCGTCACAGCCTGCCCGTGTGCATTAGGACTTGCTACCCCGACAGCCGTTATGATGGGTACCGGTATCGGTGCGCAGCGCGGTATCCTCTTCCGAAACGGTGAAGCACTTGAACGCGCAGGAAACTTAACTACAATTGTCCTCGATAAAACAGGCACCTTGACAGAAGGGAAACTTACACTTACCGATATCCTCACGGATAAAGATGAATCGGAACTCCTACAACTCTCTGCTGCCGCGGAGCGTGGCAGTGAACATCCTATCGGAAAAGCGGTTGTTCAAGCCGCTCAGGAACGTGGACTCAACATCGCGACACCGAGCCAGTTTAAAGCCATCACTGGACACGGTATCACCGCACAGGTCGGTGACAATAGTGTCGTTATAGGCAATTTATCCTTAATGCAACAGCACGGTATCCCGACGAAGATATTTGAAGCAGAAGCAGAGCGGCTACAGACCGAGGCAAAAACTGTCCTATGGGTCGCCGTTGATGGACATGTTGCCGGACTTCTGGCAGTCGCGGACACTTTAAAACCGGAAGCGCAAGCCGCAGTCGCGGAACTCTACGAACTTGGATGTACGGTAACAATGATGACAGGCGATAACCGCGTTACGGCGGATGCGATCGCCAAGGCTTCACGGATTAGCGATGTCATGGCAGAACTCAAACCCGAAGATAAAGCAGCAGCCGTTAAAAAGTTACAGACAGAAAATGGTGGACTCGTCGCAATGGTCGGCGACGGTATTAACGATACACCCGCATTGGCACAAGCCGACATTGGTATTTCACTTGGCACAGGCACCGATATCGCCAGAGAAACAGCACACGTGACACTCATGCACAGCGATTTGCGTGGACTTCCCGATGCGATTCGACTCAGCCGCTCAACGATGCGCACAATTAAACAGAACCTATTCTGGGCGTTCTTCTACAATGTCCTCTTAATTCCCATCGCAGCAGGTGCACTTTATCCGTTATCTTTCGTGCCAACGATGTTTCGGGAACTCCACCCCATGCTCGCAGCATTCGCAATGGCATTTAGCAGTGTGTCCGTTGTGCTAAACAGTTTACGATTGCAATGGCGAAAATCATGACATCCAACATAATCTATAGGACATCGTTGAAGGATATCTATGGTCCAAACTGGTTTAAGGGTTTAATTGAAGTTGTGTGGCAGATTTTCAAGCAGATTAAAACGCCGAACGGTAAAGTTTGATATATTGAAGTTAAAGACTGAGTGGGCAGTACTCTTATCATTCTTACCGCTAATGCATGGTTCAGACCAGATAACTTAAAGGAGACTATTTCCTCTACATTATCTTTAATGTTGCAACACAATTGGAATTCTCCATCAAGCAGATAAACCTCGTATAGTAGGTCTTGGATGTTAGATAGCAAATTCTGCTTTTAAGGATGACGAGGAGTGTGTAACCTGCCTAATCAGCATAGATGTGAGCATAAATTTCTATATCTATTCTCGATTTTGAGAAAATTGGCTTGGTACTTTTAATTTAATATGGTATAATAACTTAAGATAAATTAGGCGCATAACACTAAAGTTTCAATCGGAGATATACTAGATGAGGACCTATAATCTTTTTATTAGTCATTCTTGGGCTGATAGTGATATGTATAATAAATTGATTCACTTACTAAATTCAAAAAGAGATTTTTCCTATCGCGACTACTCTGTGCCAAAAGATGACCCGTTAGATAGCGACGGAACAGATGAAAACCTCTATAATGCCATCAAAACGCAAATAGCGCGCAGTAGTGTTGTTCTAATTTTGATGGGAATCGAGGCAACAGACAGCAAATGGATAAACCAAGAAATCCGTATTGCTAAAAACGAGTTCCGTATTCCAAAACCGGTTATCGCTATTGAATCATCGAAAAACAACAGTGATCTGGCAATAGTTAAGCAAGGTGCTGACCGGATTGTTGATTGGAATCCAGAAAGAATTGTTTCAGCTATTCGAGAAGTAGTGTAAACATGACCGAACAAGAAAAAGAAGTGGATAACCAGCAAGAATTAATAGAAATCTATAAACTCCATGTGCAACTCGCCGACAGCGTCAGCAATCGACGAACCACAACAAATCGTTTCTATATGCTAGTTTTGTCTGGATTAGCCGTGATTTTTTCTGCACTCTTACAGCGTAAAAATGGAGTTCCGCTCAGTTGGCTCACAGTAGGTTTTGGGTTATTGGGTATATCTTTGGCAGCAGCATGGTGTGTTGTTATCCGTTCCTACCGACAATTGAATTCTCGAAAATTTAAGGCATTGGAGAAATTAGAAGAAAAACTCGCGTACCCATTTTTCAAACATGAATGGGAGTTTCTAGGTAAAGGCAAAGAGCGTAAAACTTATTGAGAACTATCTGTTGTTGAAATGTTTGTACCGACTATTTTCTTTATCGGTTTTACAGGCACGCTGGGGATTGGAATCTATCAATTGGAAAACATATATTTCTTCTCACTCCTTGTTTATCCATTATTGTTAATTACAATCTATTGGAGAACAAAAAGTATAGACAGCAACGAATGAAAAGTGCTGTTCGCATTTTCAACGAATTGACAAACAAGTCGTCAAAGATTTTGGGGAGACCTTCTTGGGTTCACTACTACTAAATCTGTCTCTAGCATACTAGGATTTGGAATTCTCAAGCGATACGGAAAGGATTATACAGCGGAAAAAGCATTACAGGCACTTTTAGTTCTTAATCACATTTATTTTTATCTGTTGTCATGCTCTAGTGAAACAGAAATCAATAGTAAAATTTCAAAGTGTGATTAGGAGAAATTAGAAGCGAATTTTCTTGAGTCTAAAATTGAGATTGAAGAAGTATAACGCTTCACAGCTGCCAATACCTGTTCCACTGTAATCCCCGCAATCACTTCACAACTGCCAGCACCGCATCCCCCCGGATGCCGACCCGGATGACACGGATTACACCCCAAATCTATCCCACTCTGCACAATCGTGTGTTTATCACCATAGGGACCGCTCCGAATGTGGTTCGTTGAACCGAAAAGCGCAACAACTGGCGTATCCACTGCTGACGCAATATGCATCGGTCCCGTGTCATTCCCAATATAGACATCGCACGCAGAGATTAACGCCGCGAGATGCCGTAGATTTTCCGTTTGAACAAGAATTGGCGGAATATCCATCATTTCTGATACTTGGACTTGGAGTGCTCGTTCGTTCGGACCAGCGAACAATAAGATCGCTGCATTCTGTTCTTTACACAGGGCATTCGCGACCAAGGCGTATTTCTCCACATCCCATAACTTATATACCCAATTCCCACCCGGATGAATGCCGATTAACAACCCTTCCGAGGTAATGCCTGTATCGGCAAGAAAACGGTGCGCCTCGGTGTTTTCCGCTTCAGTTAACTCTAAACATGGGTAGGCACCCGTTGGGTCAACGCCGTGCCGCTGAAGCACCTCCAGATAGCGGGTAACGGCATGACGATTGCTCTCCCCGCGAACCATTCCCCAATGTTCCGCCCCAATGCACCGCGCCGTGAGGCTATCCCGTAGATTCACAACGAGATCAAATTTTTCATGTCGTAAGGTTTTTATCACACGCAGCCGTCCTGGCCAACCGGCGTGTTCACCTCGATTATCATAAACAAGGGTCGTATCAATGTTCGGTTCGGTAGCGAGGATATCAAACGCACGCGGTCCGACGAGGAAGGTAATATGGGCATCTGGGAAGTGTTTACGTAGGGGGTGGATAACAGCAGTGGATAGCACAGCATCGCCAATGAAACTGAAACTAAAAACAAGGATTTTTTTCATTTTTTCAAGTAGTTGTCAGTTTTCAGTTAACATCTTGTGACAGTCCCTTAGCAGCCCTCTTAACTGAAAACTGACGACTGATAACTGAAAACTATTCAAAAGATTCAACCATTTCAACGGCTGCAGTCAAACCATCTTCTGTTTCCATCTGTTCTCCTAAAACCTGTGCCCGCGCCGTCATTTCTGGTGTCTCCAAAACTTGCCGAATCCGTTTCGCTAAGCGTTCAGGTGTCAGGTTTCGACGATGCAGGTGTCGTGGCGCAACGCCTAAGTCCGATAGCCGTTTTCCCCAATACGGTTGATCCGCACTGTGCGCGACAACGACAGAAGGGATCTTCGCACGACATGCCGAGGCAGTCGTCCCCGCACCACCGTGATGCACGACGCAGCTCCCTTGTCGGAACAGCCACTGGTGCGGAACATATTCAGCGCAGTAGATGTCCGATAACGTCTCCGGCGTGCCGAGTTGTCCCCAACCCGCTTGGATAATCGCACGTTGTTTCACTTTCCTAACGGCTTCTATTAGAATTTTGGTCGTTTCACGTCCATTGGAACCTCCCATAGATCCAAACGTGATGATAACCGGCGGGGGGCCCGCCTCCAAGAAATCGACAAGTTCAGATGGTGGATCGTAAGCAGGTGACGCGAGGTGCCAGACACCTGTGATTTTGTGGTTCGATAGGAAATCAGCCGGTGTAGAGAGTGCTGGAGAGGCAGCAATGAGGTTCAGATGCGGCGAGTACATACCCTCTAACGTCACAGACTCCCGTGGCACCCCACCAATAGAGACGATAAATTGATTAAAAAGAACATCTATATTTGGTCCAAGACGCATCTCGGCGATTCTCCAGAAGATTGCGTTGAAGACACGTCCCCAATTCGGAAACGGATAGGGCGCGAAATCGAGGCATTTTATGATGGCAGGGCAATATGTCACAGTCACCCACGGGATCCCGTTACGGATCGCAGCCTCTTGTGCAGGAATATCCACGGAATGGCAAATTACCAAATCTGATCCTTTCATCGCAGTCAAGCAGTCCTGATACCATTGGGCACCGTGACGCACAATCGCCTCTTCCACGATGACCCGTAGCAGCGCGGTCGGGTCGCGTTTCGGGATAATAGCATCCATCGCCGTGTGAAACTCCGCCAAATCAAAAAAAACGCCTATCTCGTAGAATTCCGCGCCGACCTCAAGAATCTTATCCCTATAGAGTGCGGGTGAACAGACACGCACTTGATGTCCGCGTTCAAGCAGACGCTCCGATAGTGCCAAAACAGGATAGACATCTCCGGTTGATCCCCAGCAGGCGACAACAATTTTCATTTTACTTTCTCCGTTGTTGCTTCCCAAACGGGTGCAACAGGAAGTTTTTTCGTGCATTCCCATCCGATTTTACATTTATGCGCACTACAGGGCCAGCATGGCATATCCCGTCGCACGATAGAGGCGTTCTCGCTCAGTGGATGCCACGCCACGTGGTCTGTAGGACCAAAGATAGCGACCATCGGCATGTCCAATGCCGCAGCGAGGTGCATCGGACCAGAGTCATTACAGACGACTAAATCGCAACAGGATAGCATCGCACCCAGGTCGCGAATCGTCTCCGGCGCGTAGGTTATCGAATCGGATTGCATCGCCGCTTGAATGTTCTTCACCAATTCCGCTTCTTCAGGACCGCGTAAAAGAAGTATCGTAGCGTTGTACTGTTGAGATAATCTATCAGCGAGTTCGGCGTACCGCTTTTCAGGCCAGCGTTTATCAAATGAGCTGCCCCCTGGATGGATACCGATGAGAAATGCCGCCGTACCGATACCCAACGATGTCAGTCGCGCCTCAGCGGCAGCAGTTTCATCAGGCGATAACCGGAAGATGAGTTTCCGTTTGCCTGCGCCTTCACAGATGAGTCGGACGAGTTCCAAGTTCCTGTCAACTTCGTGGGTTTCCCCTTTTCGGTATTTACCGCGCCACGCGTGGGTGAGGGTAGATCTGAAACGTTTCTGATAACGTCCTAAGCGGTAAGTCGCACCTGAGAGAAAAGCCACAAGGTGCGTCCACATCGCGGTTTGCATGGCGACAGCGAGTTGAAACCGTTCACGGCGCAATTCACGATAGAATTGGAGTCGCGCTCGGAGCCCGCGGTGCTTGCCATCTCGATCAAAGATTAAAATCCGATCTACATCTGCGTTACCGATTAACACGGGGGCATTAAGCGGACGCGCCAATACTGTTATTTCTGCGGATGGATAATTCTCCCGTAACAATGCAATCGCCGGTGTTGAGTTCAGCAAATCGCCGATGCCGTCAACGCGAATGACAAGTATTTTATTCATATTAAGAAGCGGATTACTGTTTTTCAGGGCGCGGGATCGCATAACTTTTCCTTGGCTGTGCAGTTAAAGTGTTCTTTATTATACCACAAAGCGGTGGCGTTGGCAATCTTGAAGCTGCACACCGCAAGCAGGTACATATCGTTGCCTTAGTACGAACCGATATGGTATACTATAACTATGCAGCACAAAGCACAAAGTACTACTGAGAGCGACCAGAAGCCCTCAGCACTCCGTTTTCTTTTCGGGACGCTCGTCTTCGGTTCAATACTTATTGTTCTCACCTGTTATTGGATTATCTCCGCAGAAAATCGTGTCGTGTGGGAGCTCACCGATTTTTCAATTTTCCCGACTGTCCTTTTCACGTTCTTTTTCCTTGCTCTTGTTACCCCGCTTCTCAAAAAGGTATTCAAAGGTTTTGCCCCAACATCGCGGGAACTCGCGCTGACATACATAATGGTATCCGTGGCGACTGCACTTGCAGGACACGACATCGTTCGGCAGTTAGTACCGATGATCGCCAATGCCGGATGGTTCGCAACACCCGAAAATGAGTGGGCAGACCTCTTTTTCCGATTCATGCCGACATGGCTAACGATCACTGACCGCGGTATTTTACAAGGCTACTTTGAAGGCGATGACACATTTTGGCAGGAACAATACATGGAAGCGTGGCTGTGGCCCATCTTGGCCTGGAGCGGGTTGGTAATCGTGCTCCTGTTTATGATGCTTTGCGTCAACATTATTATCCGGAAACAGTGGATTGACCATGAGAAATTGAGCTACCCCTTAACGACGTTGCCTGTTGAGCTGCTCGGTAACACATCCGCGCTCTTTCGGAATAAACTCATTTGGCTCGGTTTCGGTATCGCATTTGGGTTAGAGATTTTGGCAGGATTGAATTATCTTTTTCCGGTGATACCTTCGCTTAAAATCAAGTACCAACTCTATTTTGCTGATCGACCGTGGAACGCAATAGGACGTTTGCCGATCTATGTCTATCCCTTTGCAATAGGGTTTGGGTACCTCATGCCGTTGGACTTGTCGTTGTCCTTGTGGTTCTTCTATCTGTTTTGGGGCGCGCAGCGCGTCTTTTTCAGTGCAACGGGATGGACAACCGCCATCGGTTTACAGACGGAACAACGCGGCGGTGCATGGCTCGGAATTGGAGCACTCGCACTCGTTACAAGTCGGCGACAAGTTTGGGAGATACTTACCGGTGTATTCTCCTTTAGGTCGAAAGATGGTTTATACCGGCTCGCGGTTTTCGGGTTGATAATCGGTATGGTATTCGTATTAATATTCTGGTATTTCGCCGGGCTTTCGCCGTGGGTCGCGCTCGGCTATTTCGGGATCTATTTGGTGTTATGCATCGGGATGACACGTATGCGAGCCGAACTCGGCCCCCCAACACATGAATTACACAATATGCACCCCGACAGGATTATGTTATTATTCGGAGGGAGTCGCCCGTTAGGTGCGCAAAACCTAACCAACACAACGCTATTGTCGTGGCTCGCGTATGGATACCGATGCCACCCGATGCCACATCAGTTAGAGGCATTTAAAATCGGTAGACAGTTCCGCTTACACGAAAACCGATTGGTTGTGGCATTGATTGTGGCATCAATCGTGGGAACAATCGTTTCGATTGTCGGGCATGTGGCACTCTATTATGAATACCGGTTTGCCCGATGGGGTGTTGGTGAATTTAACCGCTTGCAAAGTTGGATTATAGCACCACGGGCACCGAATCTACCGGCTATGCAACATATAGCCTTCGGTTTTCTGTTCACCGGTGTACTGACGTTTCTAAAACGTCAGTTTTTATGGTGGCCGTTTTATCCTGTCGGTTATGCTGTCGGGAACGGTTGGGCTATCGGTTGGATGTGGTTCTCAATCTTTCTGGGGTGGCTCTTCAAACAGCTACTTTTCGCTGGGGGTGGGGTTCGAGCCTATCGTCGGGCGTTACCACTTTTCTTGGGTTTCGTGTTCGGCCAGTTCCTCGCTGGGAGTCTTTGGAGTTTGCTCGGGGTAATATTAAATATGAATATGTATACCCTTTTTCCATGAACCAAGCCCCGAGCAACGCGGAAACGAATTAGAAGTCTTCGAGTGCCTCTTCTTCGGATTCAAAGACACCTATACTTTGTGTCAGTCCGATGGTATTGAAGATATTCCGGACTTGCGTAGATGGGTGTGCAACGCGTAGAACTTGTCCCTTCTCCCGCATCTTCCAGAGTAATCTAATAATCTCACCGAATCCACTGCTTGTAATAAAACTGCGTCGTTCAAAATTAAGTAAAACTTTTTCAGCGGCTTGAACATCCACGTCAGCGTAAGCGTCACTCAAGATAGCTTCAGAGGCATCGGTAAGGTACCCCGTGATGTCAAATATAGCGATTTTTCCTTCGTGTCGAACGGAGATTTGAGAATTTGCTCTCACAATTCCCTCCTGTAAAATAAATCCTGAATTTGTTAAATCTGATTATTAGTTGCGAGATAATCTCTTAATCCTCAGTAAAAGTTCGTTGGAGCGGTGTATGCTCGGGTTGCGAATGGATTGTGGTGCTGTCGTCAAGATGGAGCCACGTCTCAAATTGCCGAGTGCCTTCCTCTAACTCAATGACACGGGCACCGCGCGGAAACCCTTCTCTGCCGTAGGTATTATAGCCAGTCGCACGACCATAGCAGAGACGAATCCCGTGTAGATCGCCCCAAAAATCGTTGATATGTTCGTGCCCAACAAAAGTACCCATAACATCGCCAGCCTCATGCATCGCAGCAAAAAAACCGGTGTTAACCTGAGGCGCGCAAACATTCTCATATTTCACACCGTAGCAGGTATGAAAATCCCACACCTCGTCATATTCCGGAATTGGGATGTGGAAAAAGGCAAGCGCAGGAAGGGGTTGTCCCGATTCAGCAGTGAACTTTGCGGATTCTTGCAGATACCATACAATTTGTTCCCGTCTAATCCAATCATAACCACCAATATCTGTTGGCGCGTAACTACCGGAATCGATAAAATAAAGCACTGCAGCAGATGCGTTCTCTTCAGAATTTTGGATGGGTAGCGCGTAATTTCCGACCCCAGGTATCTCTTCGGGACCTGGTTCCGAGAGGGACAGTTTGCTATCTTGCATAACTGCCATCAACTCGTGACGATCTGCACTGCCTTCGTCATCATGATTGCCGAATACCGCCGCCCACGGAATTCCGCATCCCTCTACGATTTTAACAACCTCTCGGAGAGAATCAGCGGCATCGTCGCATCCACCGCCAGACAAAATATCACCTGTCAACACAATTAAATCCGGGGATTCTGCTGCTGCGATTTGTGTCATCAGTGCGGCTGATTGCCGATCAGCAGATTCACCGTTCTGCCAGTGAATATCGGTGAATTGCACGATTTTAAAACGCCGATCACTATTGAACTTCAATATGTTTTTCACTGTTTATTGTTCTCCTTGGGGCATAATCATAGCATAATTCCCAAAAATTGCAAACAAATTCTTCGCTGCCAAAATCGTTTGGCGTGAGATTACGAAAATAGAATATTGTTCCAACTCTTATAGATACCTCTATTCTTAAAAAGATAGGGAAAACATAGTTCGTTTAGTGATTATAGACAATTGACGCTGCAAAGTGTCGTTTCATTGCGATTAGTAAAAAGACCTCGGGCGGAAAATTAAGGCTCTGGGAGAACTGAATAACGCTGTTTCAATGAAAATAGCGTTGCGCTCCTCAGTGCTTTGTGATACAATTAACCAAGTTGTCCAAGAAGAACCAAACATGATGTATCAAGAGGTTGAGGGCTCTAATCGTGGTTGATTTTGATTACCTTGCTAAAGGGCTTTACGCAATGGCTCGAGCCCACTTAGTCAATCCTATGTCAGGACACCTTGGTGCTGGAGTTGTTGCTGGATTTTTCATCGCAGAAAACCAGCCAAACCTTGATGAATATGTTTGCAGCGGAATTGAGGCGGAGTTGGACCGTATTATCCATGGTCAGTCGACTTTCAGCCCAAAAAGAAACGCAGCTGTTTCAGTGGCTGAGATGTTTGAATCGTTTCCAAAGCAACCGCCTCAAGAAAACCTGATTGACGGAATTGCTGACGCTCTGGCACGCAATATTGATCAGACTCGGCAATCCGGGCACAATGTCATTTTCGCTGCAATCGCTATTCGGGCACTTAAGCATTATCCGGAGTTTGCCACGCCTGCTATTACGGATGGCATCCGAAAACTGATTGCAGGTTTCAACGGCGTAACGCCCGGTGTCGCCTATTACGGAAAGGAGAGAGGGCGTGTTGATGGACGCAACGTTGCGTTACCTGAAGAGGATACCTGCCCGCCTTATACCGATTTACAGACGATGGCGACAACCGTGATAGACACATTGATTCAGTATGCTTCGGAGCGCAGACAGGGATACGGTGGGCTCTGGCATGTCATCAATCACGCCGCGGCACTCTCTGAGTTGGCGCAATGTGGCTACGAGGAATTGGCTATTATGGGTTTGACAGCACATCACCAACACATACGGTTATGGCGAACATTGCCAAATGTAGCAGATGAATTGGGACCAGAAACACCAACAAAATACGATCCTCGTTTGTCAGTGTACTGGCAGTCTGGCGACCTCCGCCGCGATCGTGCCCGACTTACGCATCGCATCAAAACGCTTTATGGATTTGATACTTTGGTCAAATTAGTTAACGATAAGGCAAAACACGAACAGGGCTATGAAAATATACGATACCTGATGTAGCGACTATGCCAAATAAAGGATTTATCAACAGGTTTGACATCCACACCACTGTCCTCTCAAACGAGGCGGTAGCGGAAGCACATTATTTGTTGCGTTGTGAATGCCCCGAAATCGCTCAACACGCACGTCCCGGGCAGTTCATCCACGTCATGATTTCACAGGATACCGGTATGCTGCTCCGCCGTCCTTTCACAATCTATACGGTAGAGGGGCACGAGATAACGATGCTCTATCAGATTATCGGTGACGGAACACAGCGATTGTCGGAGATGTTGGCAGGTGAACCGCTACAGGTGCTGGGACCACTCGGCAATACATTTGATTTTACCACAAAACCCGAACCCGCAATTCTTGTTGGTGGGGGTGCTGGTATTGCTTCACTCATGTTGCTGGCTGTGGCACTGCGTAAAAATGGTATACAGACACTTGGCTTGGTCGGTGCTCAGCGTCATGCTCGGCTTTTAAGTGTGAAGGATTTAGAAGCAATCGATATTGAAGTACATATAGCTACAGACGATGGAAGTATCGGGCATCACGGATATATCACTGACATCCTCGCGGATATGCTTGAGAATACCGCTTGGCAATGTCCAACGGTTTATGCGTGCGGCCCACACGGGATGCTTTCTGCTGTCGCAAAGGTAGCTGCTGATTTTGAAGTCCCAACGCAAATCGCCATGGAAAATCGGATGGGGTGCGCAATGGGTGTATGTCTCGGTTGTGTCTGTCCCGTCCGTATAGACGCTGATACTATAGAATACCAACGTGTTTGCACCGAAGGACCTGTCTTTAATGCAGCTGATGTTGCATGGAACATTTTTTAGTCCGGTGTAAAATGTTATAGTAAAGCCCATAATTAATGAAACACATCAAATCGAAGCGATTCCGGTCTTATTCCCCCCTGATAAGAGGGGTGTTTTTGCTGGGGTGTTTCTTCTAGGGGGGTTATCTTCTTAAAGTGTCCATTTATTTTTAAATTTTACTATAAAAGGACAGTTCTTGGTTAAATATCAGTTTCATTAAGATTCAGTTGAAATTGATCGGAAACCCGATTTTGACAACGGAAAAATCGGAGCAGAAACTCAATCATTAAAAATACGGAAAAATCGGAGCAGAAACCCAATCGTTAAAAATACGGAAAAATCGGAGCAGAAACTTAATCATTAAAAGTATGGAAACAACATTTTATAACGAATTAACAACCACCAGCCTCAGTGGCGAATTACTTTCCGATGCTACTTGTGAGAAACTTCTAACAGCACCGGAAACAGAATTGCTCCCGCTATTGGATGCTGCATATCAAGTTCGCAAAACCTATTTTCGGAACGAGGTGCAACTCCATATTCTCAACAATGCACAAAACGGTTACTGTCCAGAGGATTGTGGTTATTGCGCACAGGCGAATTCTGCAACGACAGATATCGAGACTTACCCCTTAAAACCCGATGCCGAGATTCTGGAAGAAGCCAAACGCGCTTATGAATCTGGCGCGTATCGTTATTGCATTGTAATGAGTGGACGCGGACCCTCGCCAAAACGCGTATCACACCTCGCAGAACTCATCCAGGCTGTAAAGGCACGCTATCCGATTGAGGTGTGTCTCTCTGCTGGACTGATTGACGTGGAATCCGCGCATATCCTGAAAACAGCAGGATTGGATAGGTTGAACCATAATCTGAATACTTCCGAAACCCACTATCCGAATATCTGTAGTACGCACACTTATCAGGATCGGATGGAGACACTACAAGCCGCACAAACGGCTGGACTTGCCTGTTGTTCAGGTGTAATCGTTGGGATGGGTGAGGGAACGGACGATTTGATTAAGGTCGCCAAGGCACTCCGTCAGTTTGAGGTTGCTTCACTGCCGGTTAACTTTTTCCTGCCGATATCCGGCACGCAGTTGTCGGAATCCGTTACGGCACAACGGAGTGTGCCTACTACTTTAACCCCGGATTATTGTCTCCGAGTATTGTGTCTGTACCGATTCTTGAATCCACGCGCAGAAATAAGGGTCGCTGCAGGTAGAGAACACCACCTACGAAGTATGGAGGTAATGGCACTCTACCCAGCAAATTCAATGTTTATTGATGGCTACCTAAATGCGGAAGGTTCGACAGCATCGCGGACAATGGAGATGATTAAGGATGCCGGCTTTACGGTCAAAACAAACGCTGAAGACGTTGAACAACTCAATCAGAACGACATAGAGAAAAGAGATGTACTTCTCAAAGAGTTAAAAGTGCTTCGACCGCGCATGGAATCTTAAAGAAAATTAAATATCCCTATGCACTCGCCATTTCAACCTTGGCAGGGATCTGACTGAGAATCAATTCCTCCATTTCAACTTTATAGCTGGCATTATCAATGTCAATCCCAACAAGCCTACCCTCGGCATCATAGTCAAGGAGAATACCTTCTGATATTTCTTGACTCTCTACACTGGGCTGCTCGGACAAAATGATATACAGTGAGTCTGTTTCTGGATAGTAATTGAGTTCCATGATTTGAATGCTTGATTATTATCCAATTTGCGTCAGACCTCCCATATACGGTTGTAGCACCGCAGGCACGCGAACTGTGCCATCCGAGTTCTGATACGTCTCAAGGAGCGCGATGACAACACGCGGCAATGCTGTGCCGGAGGCATTGAGCGTATGAATGAACTCCGGTTTCGCACCGGCTTCCGGACGATAGCGGATATTCGCACGACGTGCTTGGAACGCCTCGAAGTTGCTGCAGGAAGAGACCTCTAAAAACCGTTGTCGCGCAGGTGCCCACACCTCAATATCGTAACACTTTGCTGCAGCGAAGCCGAGTTCCACTGTGCAATGTTGCACGACGCGATACGGCAATCCAAGTGCCTGCAAAACGCTCTCAGCATTCGCTAAGAGTGATTCATGTTCCGCATAAGAGGTTTCGGGGGTCGTAAACTTCACCATCTCTACTTTGTCAAATTGATGGATACGTTGTAAGCCGCGTGTGTCCTTACCATAAGCACCCGCTTCACGTCGGAAACACGGTGTATAGGCAGTATAGTAGATAGGCAGATCATCACTGGAGAGTATCTCACCCGCAAAAAGATTCGTCACAGGAACTTCGGCCGTTGGAATGAGGAACAAATCGCTGTCGGGATTCTCTTCATCCCTATCGCATCGATACATATCTGCCTCAAATTTAGGGAGTTGTCCTGTCCCTGTCATCGTAGGGCGGTTAGCGAGAAATGGAGGTGAGACTTCGGTGTAGCCGTGTTGCGTCGTATGCAAATCAAGCATAAACTGAATCAGCGCACGTTCCAACCGCGCCCCTAAGCCTTTGAACAGCACAAAGTTGCTACCCGCGACCTTAGCACCGCGTTGAAAATCGACAATATCCAACTGTTCAGCGATTTCCCAGTGCGGTTTCAGCTCAAAATCGAAACTCGGCAATTCGCCCCACGTCTTAATCTCGATGTTATCGTCTTCAGAGGTGCCGACCGGTGTACTTGCCTCTGGCATATTTGGAATTGTCAGCAGAATAGCGTCTATCTCGGCTTTTGAATCGTTGTTTTCGGCAGTGAGTTCTTTTATCTTTTGCGAGAGTGTCCGCATCTCCGCGATAGTCTCTGTCGCATCCAGTTTTGCCTTTTTGCGTTCAGCGATCTGTTGCGAGACTTGGTTTTGGTGCGCCTTGAGGGATTGGGTATGCGTCAAATTCTCACGCCAGCGTGTATCCAATGCTACCAACTGATCCAGGTCAGCTTCAGTATGGCGATCCGCTAACATCTGGCGGACCTCTTCGGTATTTTCTCGAATAAATTTAAGGTCAATCACGAGAGTGCTGTTCCTCCATTTTTTGAGTGATATTTAGCAAGCGCGGTCGCGTCTGATTGTTTTTCAGTTTGCATCTTCATACCTCCATGCTGGGCGCGTTGGTACAGATAGCATACTGAGAATTAATACTCTGGTAGGTTGTCCAGTAACGAAAAAACCACAGTATTGTGGGACACAATCTGTGGCTAATTCGGTATAGTAAAAACGGGCCCGACGGGACTTGAACCCGCGACCTCCTGCGTGACAGGCAGGCGCGCTAAACCAACTGCGCCACGAGCCCATAAAGATCACCTAACAAGTAGGCGGGACAGGACTTGAACCTGTGACCTACAGCTTGTAAGGCTGTCGCTCTAGCCACCTGAGCTACCCGCCCAAAATGAGATTTTGATAACATCTCATCTCAAGGACGTTATTAAGTATACCACATCGTCTAATGTTTGTCAAGAAAAAATTGATTTTTCCGAAAAATAATAAAAAGCAACCCTTACCAAAATGGTTTTCAGGTATTGCTTGCAAGTTGATTCCAATAGCAGAACAAATTTTGCCCGGATACTAATACTCCCGTGGTTTGTCGTTACCGCGATAAGGTCGCGTGCCGCGGACGAGCACTCTCTTGGGATTGTCTTCCAACGTGAGTTCATCTGCGCTGTGGTAGCCGAGCGTCATGCTCATCCGCGTCCCATCCGTCTGATTGATGCCTGCCGAGTGGATTATCATGCTATCAATGGCAAGCAAACCACCTGCTGGCATCGGTAACGGAATCGCCTGACCCGCAGCGATCTCCTGTAGGGCTTCATCTTCGAGATTAGCGAAAGCGGGTAAGTGGTGTGATCCAGGCACAACCCGTGTACAACCATTTTCCAAATTTGTGTCTTCCAAATAGACCAAGACAGTCGCGATTGTCCGGGACCAATGACGGACATCGCGATGTAAGGCGAGCGAATGACTTGAACCCGCATCTCGGAGATAGACATGATTGTGGCGATTTAGCACGAATTCTATATCCGAACCCAATAGCGATTCCAGTGGATTGAGAATTTCATCACAGGTGATCGTCTCTCGGAAGATACCGCCGCGCTCCCAAATTGCAGAGATTCGGATAATTCTGTCATCTTGACGTGCAACAGGTTCTACGCCTTCCGCTATGTCCTTCAACGCCGCCGTTTTTAATGCCGCTACGTGATCGGTAGAGAGTTGGGTCGGAAATTTGATGAAGCCGTTGTGACGAAACAGTTGGATTTCTTGCGGAGTCAGTTCCATCGGTTCCTTCCATTATATTCAGAATCAGTTGTGAAATGTCAGTGTAGCATAGATTGTAATGCGGGTCAACAGAGAAACAGAGATGAACAGAGCCATTCAATTGTCACATAACTCCGATTTTTTCGGACACCTCTCCCGGTAGGAGCAAGCTGTGCTCGCGATCCCTCCGCGAAAATGCCTGAAAAACCGAAAACTGAATGGCTCTGAGAGGTGAACCCTATATCTGTTCTTCATTCCTCCTGTATTTTCAAATCGGCCCATTTTGTAGTCAGTTTACCACTCGCAGACACCAACCCTCTCATGCGAACAGTAGCTAACTGCTTGCGAACGCCTGCATGCGAAATGTCCTCTATCTGATAGTAGTAAACGACATTCGGTTTAGCGGTGGTATCTCTCCAGGTGTAGGTGTTACGTTCGCTGATTGTGCCTGCACCTTGTATCATCGTCGGGTTGACAACCTTGAATGCTCCGTCCCTTGTTTCACTGCGATAAATATAAAACCCAGCATTATCCACCTCCGATTCTGTTACCCATTTGAGCACAACACCCGTATTGGTGTGTTCTGCGCGGAAGTGGGATAAAGTGACAGGCAACGGTTTACCACCCCACTTGAGATGTATTTTAACATCTGGAGTCTTTTGTAGGAGTTCAAGAAGCGGTTTTCTATCTTTAATCGGGTTTCCTTCAAGGTATAATTCTCTGAGATTGACAAGTTCAGACAGCGGACTGACATCGCTGATTTGATTGTTCCTAAGATATAAGCTTCTTAAATTCGCCAATCCTGAAAGGGGTGTGATGTCGCTGATTTCAGCAGAATCAACCTGTAATTCTGTTAAGTTTGTAAAGTTTGTGAGCGGAGAAAGGTCACGAATCTTTAAAAATCTGAGTGATAAATATCTCAGTTGTGTCAACTCCCAAACTGGACTGATATCGCTGATAGGATTATTCCCAATGCCTAAAACTTCTAAGTTTTTAAATGCAGAAAGAACTGTGAGGTTGCTGATAGGATTATCCGCTAAACTTAAATTGCTCAAGGACTTTAAAGTTTCGAGAGGCGTGATGTCTTGAATTTTATTACCCCCAATATGTAATGTTGTCAAATATGTCAACTGTGAGAGAGGGGTTACGTCCTCGATTTGATTACCTAACAAATTTAATTCACGCAGGTAGATTGCGTGTTCAAGCCCTGTAAGGTTTGTTATCTGACGACCGACGGCTACAAGTTTAGATAGCCGAAAAATATTCAGATTCGTTATGGAATCCCCGGATGCCAAACCGAGTTTTTCCCGGATTACTGATGCTAAATTCGGATCTGGTATTGAAACAACTTCATGTAAAGGCATAAGAGGCGTAATATCAATGTCAAACAGACGCTGTGTAGTGTTTCCAGAAACATCTATAATTTTCAGAAATATTTTATTAGCAATGGCTATTTCATTAGTTGTATCATTATGCCCTACCAAATCATGCGTTACAAATTCGACGGTGGCTCGTTTACCGCTTAACTTCTGGCAAGCAGCTAAAGTTGCCTCGTTTATTCCTGCCAAATGATTATACTCTCCTGGTAAAAACCTTTGTGGATGCAACAACTGCACTTGGTGAAGTCCATCAGGGTCAGTTAATGTAAATCGGAGACGTATTTTAGTCGGTGGTTCAATAAGTTCGGGAGGGTGAAATTGAATATCCGTGTTATTATTACTTTCTCCTGGATTTGAGTTGAAATATCGGTGTGTATATAACCATTCTGCCGCACAGAAAGTGGTTGTCATAATCCCATGAAAGTCTGAAGTATAAGCTCTTTTTGCCTTAAAGTTAGAACGGTAATCATGTGTCAATCCAAAAGCATGTCCAAGTTCATGAATAGTGGGAACTTTCTCAAAGGCTGTAACAAATGCTACGCCACTCACGCTATTTCCGTATGCCCAACCCGTTATCTCTCTGCCATCAAGGAAAATACTACTGCTATCCAAGGCGATATAATAGATATTTTTTGACATATCAAACTGTTCTGCAATTTCGTTAGCGGCACTATGGGATCCACCAACGGAAGGATTCTGGTAATATGCATCGTCGTGCTGTCCGTTAACATGATGAACAATAGCATTTCCGGCATCATCGGTTTCAATTCTAAATGTTTTTCTGTCGAACCCGTGGACTTCCAACTGGTCTGCGAAAAATCGCTGCGCCTCTTTTATCTCTGTATCCAGCATTTTGTCTATGTCAGGCTTCGGTTGACGGTCGTTCGGTAGAAAGTATATCACTCGCACGGCATACTCTGGTACCGCGTCTTGTGCGAAACTGTTTGGCACAAATACAAGCATTGTAAAAGTGAATAGTGTCAGTATAAAACATAGTGTTGTTTTCATACGTTGTTCTCCTTATTTGGAAACAAAGGCTATCCGATAGACGGACAACCCAGCAACTTAGGTTATAATTAGTCAATTTTTATTACTATTTTAATAATTAAATTATAAAGATTATATCTAATTTAGATTATATGGTATTTTTAGGGAAAAATCAAATAAATTTAATAAAAATTACGTGAGTTAGAAAATAAAAATTGAAGTCTCCCATAGGTGTTTTGCTTGGGTATTTCTGCGGATTGATAGGTGTCTTTGATAGGTGTTTTGCTTGGGTGTTTCCGCGTATTTCTACGGATTTCTTCAATAGGTGTATAAAGAGGTTTATTTTTTATCCTCCTGCTTCCACCGAGGTCACTCCGCTGGGGTTCAAGGAGATATTTTACACCACTTTCTATACACATTCCGCCTTGCTGGTGTTGGTCTCCCAAATCAGCACAATGCGATTCTGGAGAACTTTATCTCCAACAGTTGATAACTGGGCTGCTATAACCCACAAATAGGTGCTACCCAGATAGCATAATTTGGTAACGAAAAATGTAGATATTTCGTTTTATTTTATGGCATACAGAAGAAATCGGAAAACAAACATTGTGTAAGAGGAGAAAAATTATGAAAATGTGTTGTTTCTGTCTGCTCGGACTCTTTCTGGCAATATTGTCTGGATGTATGAGCATGTCAGGGTATAAACAGGCTTTGTTATATGAAGAGGCTTCACTGCGCCATCATGCGTATACAACCGGTACAACGCCTGCCACCGCTGCGGAGTGGCGTGCTCTTGTTTCAGAGTTCCAAAAGGTTATTGATGCAGATGTCCAGGGACCGTCAGCAGATGATGCACAATACGCAATCGCCTCAAGTTGGATGTGGAGCATCAAGGTTGGGGGCACCGAAGCACCGCAGCAGGCGATTAAAGCACTCCGAAAGCTGATTCACACCTATCCTAACTCGAAATACAGACCACTGGCTCACTATTGGTTAGGACGTTGCTACGATTATATCAACGACGATTCTCAGGCTATCATGCAATACCAACTTGTGGAGAACCGTTATGCGGATTCCCAAGTGTCCGAGCCTGCCAAGTTGGAATTGGCACGGGCGTATGCAAGGCAAGGGTATCCCACACGCGCTGAAACGTCCTATAAAAGTCTTGTTGATTCTTCAACAAACCAGAAAATTGGCGATGTTGCCGCTAAAGAACTACAAGTACTCAAGACACAACCAAAATCGGTTCGCCCACCCGCTAAAGAAAATATTCAAATACAACCACAACCGCGGCCTGAACCACAGCAAGCAAAGCAGCCGAAATCCGCAGCACCGGTTACGGATCCTGAACCTTTAGTCCCAAAATCATTAACGCGTGAATTTGGATTGACCGCGAAAACGATTGTTATCGACCCCGGACACGGTGGGAAAGATCCAGGAGGCCTCGGAAGTAGTAATCTTCAAGAGAAAGGTATTGTTCTCAGTATCTCACACAAACTCCGCGAGGTTTTAACAGCAAAAGGCTATACCGTGCTAATGACACGCGAGACCGATCATCTTATTCCACTCAAAAAACGTACCGAATTCGCGACGCAACGTAAAGCAGATCTTTTTCTCAGTATCCATGCCAATGCAGCTGAAAGTTCGAGAGCCAACGGCATCGAAACCTACTATCTGGATGTAACCAGTACGGACAAAGCCTCAGAAAAAATCGCAGCACGAGAAAATATAAACTCCGGCTACAGTATCCAAGAATTGGAAACATTGTTGGTGGGATTGATACGAGAAAGCAAAAGTGAGGATAGCAAACGCTTGGCAAGGCATGTACAGGATGCATTGGTCCAGAACACAGGCGCGGTTGACCGTGGTGTCAAACATGCTCGCTTTGTCGTCTTAATAGGAACAAAGGTGCCTGCTATTCTCATTGAAACCGGATTTGTGTCGAACCCAGTGGAAGGACGGAAACTCACAACGTCGGCATATCAGCATAAAATCGCCACCGCTATTGCACAAGGTGTCGATAAATTTTTAGGGAAGACTGGTGAAACACCTTTTGTTAAAACTCAAGTCCCAAAATTTTCCGCTAAAAGGATTGTAAGGAAATAGATGATGTTTTTTCTTCGACTTGCAAATCAGCGTCTACCCTATGCAACCCCAATAGTTATTCTGGTGTGCCTGTTACTCTGGTGTGTCGGTGGGTTCAACCTCGCTGCAGCGCAGCGAGCAGAGATTGCAATTGTCTTACCGAAAGCCACGCCGCAGGTATCAGCAGGTGATGTTCAATATGCTCGTTCTGTCGCTAAAAGATTCAACCGGCTGCTCAACGGCATCGGATTAACCGCTGCCACGCTTGAAGAGGCAGCGCTCTCTGAAGCACAACTCAAATCCCGGCGATTGATTGTTCTTCCACTGAACCCTGTGATCACAGCGCAAACTGCGAACTTATTAAAAGGTTTTGTAGCAAGTGGTGGTAAACTGTTTGTAACCTATACTTTACCCGATGCAGTGGCACCGCTCCTCGGTTTGCGTCAAACAAATTGGCTACGGCAAGAGGCACCTGGGCATTTTGCTTCAATTCAGCTGAACGCTCCTGATATACCTGATATGCCAGCATCTATCAGGCAAGCATCTTGGAACATTACAGTGGCAGAACCGACAACACCCGATACGAAAATTATCGGGTACTGGCACAATGCCAAAGGTGAGTCTACTGATTTACCGGCGCTATCTGTAGGGAAGGCAGGGATCTTCTTCAGTCATATTTTCCTTCCAGACGATATCCCGCGCAAGATGCAGATGCTCGCTGCGCTCTTAGGACATCTCGTTCCAGAATTTCGGCGTACGATTGCTGAACAAGTTATAGCGGCGATGACGACTATTGGACACACCAAAGATTTCGCTGCACTAAAGCAATTTGTTCAGCAGAGCAATATCCCCGAAGCGAATCAAGCATTGGCAGCTGGAACAGATTTGATGAATCGGGCGCGCACTGCGTATGATACCGGGGTTTACAATACAGCAATAACGATCGCTCGCGCGAGTCGCGCAGAATTCTCAAAAGCCTATTTCCTATCGCACATCAGTGTTGAAACTGAAGGGCGCGCCGTATGGAATCACTCTGGACTTGGTGCCTATCCCGGAGATTGGGAACGGTCTGCCAAGGAATTAGCGTCTGCAGGGGTTAACATAATTCTGCCAAACATGGCGTGGGCAGGGGTCGCACATTATCCGAGTAAAATCTTGCCACAGAGCAAAACTTATACGCAATACGGCGATCAGATTGCGCAGTGCGTTGAAGCCGCACACAAGCACGGCTTAGAAGTTCATGTGTGGAAAATCACGTGGAATTTGGAAGGCGCGCCGAAAGAATTCGTCGAAAAAATACGGAAAGCAGGACGGACCCAAGTCTCCGCAACGGGGCAACCCCTCAATTGGCTCTGCCCCTCACATCCAAAAAATGTGCTTCTGGAATTGGATAGCATCCTTGAAATCGTGACAAATTACGATGTAGACGGCATCCATCTCGATTATATCCGTTATCCGGGAAGCCATGCCTGCTACTGTCAGGGCTGCCGCGAGAGATTCGTGCTGGCAACGCGGCTGCAGATTGATAAATGGCCCGCCGCAGTCTTGCCAAAAACGGGTACACATAGCGAAAAGTATACCGAGTGGCGTGTACAACAGATCACACGCTTAGTACGTCTGCTCCACAAACGCGCGCGCGAAGTTGACCCTGAAGTCAAAATTTCTGCTGCCGTCTTTGGCTGGTATCCCGGATGTGTCACTTCTATCGGACAGGATTGGATCGCATGGGCGAAATCTGGTTATGTTGATTTTGTGTGTCCGATGAATTATACAGAAGACACAAGCTATTTCACGGAGTTGTTAACCAATCAACTCGCTCTTATGCCTAAAGATGTTGCCATCTATCCGGGTATCGGCGCGACTGCTTCTAATTCGCTACTGACACCAGATGCGGTTGTTGAACAGATCTACCTTTCGCGCAACTTAGGCGCGTCGGGATGGACAATTTTTGATTATTCCCTTGATATTTCTGAGGCTGTATTACCGGCACTGGCTATCGGGGTCGCAAAACGCAAAGCAAAACCGCCACATTGATAAGTCCTGTAGGTGTTTTTGCTTGGGGTGTTTTTGCCTGGGTATTTCTGCGTATTGCTTGGGTGTTTCTGCGTATTGCTGCGTATTTCTGCGGATTTCCCTTAGGTTGAACGGATACCTCCAAAACGCTGAAACTAATACAAGACGCAACCGGCACCAGAGATGGCACGCCAAGCAGAAAACCGAGAGAAACCCAACGCCTTTGCAGTTTTCGGGCACCTGAAGGCTCAAGTTGGGTTTCACTACGTTTTTGGGTGTATATGACAATAAGTTGGATTTGACGGTATTGTGGCATACCAATATCTGCTTTCTTAACGCCGTTCAACCCAACCTACGGGACTCAATTGACACCTATGGTGCGGTTTGCAACCCCACCATAGGTGTCAATTTTAGAAAAAATAACCGTCTCGGACCCAGGCCCGGTAGGTTCGGTTTCCTAACCGAACCGGATACTACGCGAAAACCTTGAAGATTTCAAAAACTTCTTCAGTCCCGTAGGGACGGTATGTTTATAGAAATGCGTCTGCTCTGTCTCCTAAGCCCTGTAAGGGCGGCATGTTTATAATAACTATTCTAAAAAGTCGTGAAAAATCGCTCAATTGACCCTATGGTGCGGTTTGCAACCCCACCGGATCCTAAAAGAAGGACGAGAAACTCTATAATTTCTTAAAGCTGAACGGTTCTGTATTTCTCCAAGATTCTGCTTGCATATTCTCAATGAATCGGGTAAACTAAATTGAGTTTAAGAATGTTCCGGTGAGAGATAGTGGCATATCCTTATTACCGTATTCCCGATAAGAAAAAGCAGATTCTATGAATTCCAATAAAACAGACTTAAGATCGTCTGCCGTACCCCGCGCCTAAAGATGTTCTAAAGGCAGGTTGGAGGAGGCCCTTGTCCTAAAAAAAATTAAAGGAGACTTTTAATTAATGGCTCAAAAACCGAATATTCTATTTTTGATGAGTGATGAACACAGTCCGCACGCTATTGGGTGTGAAGGTAATTCCATTGTACAGACACCAAATCTTGACCGACTCGCAGCGTCTGGCACCTATTTTGAGGGCGCGTACTGCCAAGTCCCGCTCTGCACGCCCTCCCGGATGTGTATGCTAACTGGACAATACGCACATCGATGCTCAGCATGGGATAACGGATCCATCTTGTTCCCAGAACATCTCACAATGCCCGCACATTTCGCACAGCACGGCTACGCAACCGCGCTTGTCGGGAAGATGCACTTCGGTGGTAAAGAGCAGAATAACGGCTTCCAGTCCCGTCCCTACGGCGACCTGCGCGGATATGCCGGACACCAAACAGATCCACTGGATCCGCCATCTCGCATACGACAACGAACGCGACTCGCAGGTGTCACAGAAATCCCGACCAGTCTTCTGCAAGAGCGAGTTATTAACGAAGAGACACTTGAATACTTAAGGTCCCAACCATCAGAACAACCATGGTTCCTGCTCGCAAGTTACAGCCGTCCACATTTCCCTCTCACGGCACCTAAACGACTTCTTGATAAATATTGGCCCGATAATGTGGACATGCCCAACGTTCCCGAAGGACACTTGGAGCAGACACATCCCTTCGCGAAGGGCTTGAGAGATAATTTCAATACGGAGGAGATTCCACCCGAAGAAGCCCGAAAAGCACGAGCCGCTTATTACGCCTGTTGTGAATTCTTGGATGAGACTGTCGGAGATCTGCTCACACTTCTGGAACGTGACGGATTTTTAGATAATACCATCATCGTCTATACCACAGACCACGGCGAGATGGCAGGCGAACACGGGCAGTGGTGGAAATCCAGTTACTACGAAGCCGCGGCGCGAGTCCCGCTAATCATATCGGACAGGCAGCTGCAGCAATCACACGGCGCACGTGTAACAGCTCCTGTCGAGCTAAACGATCTCTTCCCAACATTATGTGCGAGAGCAGGCATTCCTATTCCTAAAGGTTTGGATGGCGATGACCTAACGAATCTTATGTCCGGTGACACTGACAGTTGGCGCGACACTGCTATCACCGAATACTGGGCAAACCAGACCACGGGACCGATGCGTATGCTCCGAACCCCTCGCTATAAGTATGTCGCCTTCCCTGAAGATGAATCCATTCTCTTCGATTTGGAGACAGACCCAGATGAATTTGAAAACCTCACAGGACAAGCGGCATATAGGGAGTTAGAGGCATCCTTGCATGAACAACTCATGGGAGGATTTTCATGGGAATCTGTTGCCGAGCAGAAGGTGTCTGATAGGACGCGAAGCAGAGATTTCAAGGAACCTTGGAGCAGAGGCACACCGAATCAGTATACATTACCTGACGGTCGTGTCGTTGATGCAGAAACTTGTCTCTATCATCCTTCAGTGAGAGAAGAAGGCTGATAGCGCTTTAAGAACGAGATTTGGACTTAACAATCATCAGGATAGTTTTCAGTTATCAGTAACAAGAGGGTTTTCTTAAACGACACTCCTCTTAACCGACAACTGACAACTGAAACTGATAACTGATAAAAATGTCCCTAAATACGCTTCAGAAACCCGATTTTGACAACGGAAAAATCGGAGCGAAAACCCAATCGTTAAAAATTCGATTGTCTGCTATTCTTGTAGGGTTACTCTTAGTAGGTGCATTGTGTGCAATCACACCCTACAACAACTATTTCCTACAAAACACCAAAATTGCAGGCAATCATCTCCCAGTCGGTTCAATCTTCGGACTTCTCATTCTGGTGTTTCTTGTCAATCTGCCGTTGCGAAAGTTCATGCGGCGCGGGCGTTTTGCCTTCTCCGCACCGGAATTGACTGTTATTTGGATGATGTTGATCGTGGCAGTAGGCATTCCGTCAATGGGGTTGCTGCAATTTCTGCTGCCGTCCCTTGTGGCAGTGCGATACTTCGCAACGACGGAAAACGATTGGTCGGAAACGCTACACCCACATATCCCTGAGTGGCTTGTTGTTACGGATACGCGGGCTGTGACGGACTTTTATGAAGGTATTTCTCCGGGTGAAAGTGTCCCGTGGATGATCTGGCTCAAGCCGTTGCTCATCTGGGGGCTTTTCGTCCTCGTCTTCTATTTCACAACGCTCTGCCTCTCGGCAATCCTACGAAAGCAGTGGGTAGAACGTGAACGGTTTTCGTTTCCGCTAATTCAGATTCCGATACAACTCGCTGCGGAACCGGCACGCGGTACGCTTCTCAACACCTTTTTCAAAAGCAGACTCCTTTGGGCAGGGATGGCATTGCCTGTGGTGTTGCACCTGATCAACGGATTGCACGCACATTTCCCAAAGGTGCCAGAAATTCCACTGATTTATAATATCTACACCGTCTTTACCGAAAAACCGTGGCATACACTCGGATGGTGGCCCGCGATGCGGTTCGTCATCTATTTTTCTGTTATCGGGATCGCCTCTTTACTGACGCTTGAGGTCTCATTCAGTCTCTGGTTCTTCTACCTCTTTTTCAAACTCCAATATATCATCATGAATGCGATGGGACTGAACATCGGTCCCTGGATTAGCTGTAGCCGTCAAGTGATGGGTGGGTATCTCGTCTTTGTTCCCGCTGTTTTCTGGATAGGGCGTGAACATATTGCAACAATCTTTAGGAAAACCTTCGGTCTCGGGCATGCAAGGACGACCTCCGCTACTGTGGCGCGGCAACCGATAGACGACTCCAACGAACCTGTTTCGTATCGTATCGCACTGCTCGGCTTTCTTTTCGGGTTCGTCACCTTAGTGATATTTTTAGCTGTGGCGGGCATAACGACATGGGTTGCGGTCGTGACGTTGCTCTCTATCTTTATCACCTCTATTGTCCTCTCTTGGATGGTCGTTAACGGCGGGTTGTTACTGGTCCAGGCTCCTTTTTTCCCCTCAGAATATATTGATATTACTTTGGGTTCCAACGCATTAGGGCATAAGAGCCTCGCAATCCTGAGTTTCCAACGCACCTTCCTGCGCGATTGGGGTGAGTTTATGATGCCGAACTTCCTGCACAGTTTCAAAGCAGCGGATGAGGTGAAACTCGCACGCCGACGCGTTGTACCGATTTTGGGCATCGCAATTGTTGTCGCAATTCTTATTTCCGTTTATGCCTCATTGACGCTGATTTACGGCAAGGGCGCGCTATTTTTACAGAGTTGGTCCTTCGTCGTCGCACCACGTAACTATTTTCAACGGATGAACAGTCTCATCCAATTTCCTATTGAGACGAAGTGGGACGAGGTCTACAGTATGATCGCTGGTGCCGGATTTACTGGCTTTATGCTCTGGATGCGACAGAACTTTGTCTGGTGGTCCTTGCATCCGATCGGTTATCTTCTCGGTGCGACGTATCCGCCATTCCACCTCTGGTCGTCTATTCTGATTGGGTGGTTCATTAAATACATGGCACTAAAATTTGGCGGTGCATCGACATATCGGAAGATTCGACCGATCGCCTTCGGCTTGATTTTCGGTGAATATGTGATGGTAGCACTATGGATGATCGTCGGGCTGTTTACAGGCATCGGTTATTTTGCACTACCATCGTGAAACATGGATAGCCTCAAACTGCACCATAGGTGTCAATTTAAAAAAAATAATAGCATTGATCCCCAGGTCCGGTAGGTTCGGTTTCCTAACCGAACCGGATTCTACTCATTCCTTCACGTTAAAACTCATATTTTTCATTTTTTTTTTGACATTATGCACGTTTTCTACTTTCAAATTGTGTCTTTAATAAATTGTGAGACGATAGTCTAAATTTAATCGCCTATCGAACCCATGTTAATTAAGAGAGGGTGGTTCATTATTCGCGAGGTTTTCGTGTCGTAAACTGTTGGCTTGTTAGAACCGTCAACGCAATCTAACAGAACGTGCAAAGCAAAGAAAACGATTCAATGATGTATCCTCTTTAGTCCCGTAGGGACGGTATGTTTATAGAAACGCGTGTCCTCGTAATCTTCAGCCCTGTAAGGGCGGTATGTTTATCTGAGGCATTGATTGGGACCATTGTAAATGCAGTGATTTATGAACCATCTTCAATTAAGAGTGGTAATAACGCATGGTTTACTATTCACAGCATGTTTATACCGCAAACTTACCTCACAGTAAGAGTTTACGGGCTATAGGACACAATCTAAATATCCTCGACTTAGTGCTTGTCGCCAATGCGTTGGGGAAGGAGGCACCCGATCTCAATGGCGATGGTGTCGTCAATATCCTTGATTTGGTCGTCGTTGCAAATGCTTTTGAGTAAGGAGATTAGTCTATGACAATAAGAAAAATACATCGTAAATCGTTATGGTTTCAGCTGCTCTTCATATCTACTATGGGCATGCTTGTCTATAATACTCCTGTCTATGCAGAAGATGCCGAGGAATGGGTGCCGGATCCGAATTTGCGGCAAGCCGTCCGCAAAGCTTTAGAGTTACCCGCAGACGAACCTTTGACAAAAGAAAAAATGCTACAATTAACGAGATTGCGTGCAATAGACAAAGGCATTACAAATATCCAAGGCTTAGAGTCTGCGGTAAACCTGACGGCACTCGATTTAGCCGGTAACTCCGTAAAGGACATCAGTCCACTTCAGGGTCTGATGAACCTAACGTACCTGGGTCTGGGTTCTACTGATCTGTCAGATTTATCGCCATTAGCACCTCTGACAGCCCTTATAGACTTGGATTTAGGGGACAACCATATCTCAGATTTATCGCCACTTTCTGAATTAACATCCCTTACAAAAGTGGATTTACAGTACAATCAAATCTCAGATTTATCACCATTAGCCGGTCTGATATCTCTGAGGGATATGAACTTGATAAATAACCCGCTCAGCGATTTAGGTCCACTTTCCAATCTCACGAATTTAGAAGTGTTAGATATCTATTATGGTAAAATTTCAGATGTGTCCCCGCTTGCGGGGCTTGAGAAACTTCCGATATTAGTAATGCACAGCGCATTGCGTGCCGTAGTCCGAGCGGAACTTGGCTTGTCTATTACAGTGCCCTTGACCAAAGATAATATTAAACAACTCACAAGATTGGATGCGTGGAAAAAAGGCATTGTGAATATCCAAGGGTTACAATTTGCGGTAAACCTGACGGAGCTCGAGTTAGGCGATAATCCAGTAAAGGACATCAGTCCACTTCAAAGTCTAATGAACCTGACACACTTGGGGTTAGGTGCGACCAACATATCAGATTCAGATTTACCCCTACTCTCCACACTAACAGGCCTTAGGTATTTAACTTTATGGAGCAACCAAATCTCAGATTTATCGCCACTCTCCGAACTGACAGACCTTGTCGGGTTGGATTTAGGTGGCAACCAAATCTCAGATTTATCACCACTCTCCGAACTAATAGACCTTGTAGAGCTGGCTTTAGGTGACAACCAGATCTCAGATTTATCGCCATTAGCCACGCTGATAAACCTCAGAGATTTGAGTTTGGTAAATAATCCGCTCAGCGATTTAAGACCCCTTTCCAATCTCACGACTTTAGAGGTATTAGATATCGCTTATTGTAAAGTTTCAGATGTGTCTCCACTTGCGGGACTTGTAAATCTTCGGGTATTAAAGATGCTCCATAACCCGACGAGAGATTTCACACCGCTTTTAGGACTAAAGAATCTTACAGACTTCGATAACGGTGGCATCTGCGAGATTGACCCGCTTCCGCCCCTTGTTGCGGAACGCATTGAGAATAGAACCTTCCCGTCAATAGCATTACCAGCATGGAGTCTTGTCCACAAGACAGATACATCAAAATGGTTGACTCGGTGGGCCGATCCCGATGTCTACTATGATGTCGCAACGAAACACGATGCGTATATTTACGCACTTCTTTTGGGTTTGGGTTGGCAGTTGACACCGACAGAACCTACCGAGGGTTTAGCAACACGACTTGTTGGACAGCCTGAGTCCGTAATGGACGAATACCAAAAATACATCGATCGGAATCCGAATATGCTATTCATCCCTACAATAGAGATCACTGTTTACGGGGACTTGGATAATTTCCCACCAGATTCAGATGTTTGGCTGAGAGATGCAGATGGACAAGTGATAAAAAATATAGGTGCGCCTTGGGGGGAATACACGATTGACATCCTAAATCCAGAAGTTCAACAACTCGTCATAGAACGTGTTGTCGGTGTTGCGGAGTGTGGGCTTTTTAATGGTGCCCTTTTCGATGCGTTTATACGTTATCATCGGAGTGTCTACGATAAATACTTTGGTATTGACGGTGAAGTCGTTGTTGAAGCATATATAACAATCTTAAAAGGTATACGGGAGCGCGTCCGTGAGGACTTCCTTATACTCGTCAATGCGAACTTAGGAGAATTCCCCCAATTTGCAGAGCTGGTTAACGGCAGTTTAATGGAAATGTTAAAGGATCTTCCAGATGGTTACACATACGAGCGTATCATTGAGATCGAAGATACTCTGTCTTGGCACGAGAAACATTTACGTGAGCCGAGAATCAATGTGTTGATGCCTTATGGCGTAGCCCAACCTATCAATAGCACCGAAAATAAACGTTGGATGCGTATGTTTACAACAATGTCTCTCACACACTCTGATGGTTATTGTGTATTTAGAGTTCCACAAAAAATGGGGGACTATCTTAACAGAACACACATCTGGCATGATTTCTGGAATGCCGATCTCGGCAAACCTATTGGGGAGAAGGGACAACGCTGTGACGGCTGTGAAGGACTCTTTATCCGAGAGTTCACCAACGGTTGGGCGGTCTATAACCGTAGTGGACAGCCACAAAAGATCCAACTCCCCGGACAAGTCACCGGTGTTGAAAGTGGTATCACAAGCACAACACACATTGTCCCCGATTTAGATGGCGAGATGTATCTGAAACAGGAACCCGACACCATTACCGATGGCACCGTCAAGGTGTTAGCGTTAGAACTTGCGGTAGAGGACTTATCAGAATGGATGCCGGATGCCGCGTTGCAGGCAGTCGTTCGGGAGACACTTGAGGCACTCGGGCTACCCGCATCAGCCCCCTTGACGAAAGAGAAGATGCTACAACTGCCTTCTCTGAAAGCAAATCACAGAGGCATTGTTGATATAACGGGGTTGGAATTTGCGCTGTCTCTAAAAGATCTAAACCTTGGGGGTAGAAATCGTGTCACAGACCTCCGTCCGATCGCGAACTTAACACATCTCACCCAATTACATATCTCGCATCGTGAAGTAGCAGGAATGTCCCCGGTTACAAATTTGGATATAAGTCCACTATCAGGGCTTATCAACTTAGAGGGACTCTCCCTTGAAAATAACGGTATTTCGGATATAAGTCCGTTAGCAGGATTGAAGGAACTCCAACGATTGGGTCTTGCAGTTAACACCATTGACGACATTAGTCCTCTTGCAGGACTGAAAAAACTCCGACATTTAAATCTTTCAGATAACAGCATTAAAGACTTGAGTCCAATTGCGGGGCTTACAAATTTGGCGGAGTTGTGGATTGAGAACAATCTGGCAACCGATTTCAGTCCACTGTCTGCTTTGAATCTTACGGACTTCCGGTCTGATGTGGACGTGAACGACGATGGTGTTATCAATATTCAGGACCTTGTGATTGTTGCAAACGCGTTTGGCAAAGCGCAACCCGATCTGAATGGTGATGGTGTTGTTAACATTCAAGATTTAGTAATTGTTGCAAAGGCATTTTGAAAAGGAGATATTCTTATCTATGATAATCAAGGCTCTGATTTTTCAATCTCCTATTCCTAAACTATGGGATATTTGAAGGAGTTATATTATGCACACCAATGAAAACAAGCTCACGACTACATGGAAAGAACGTGCAAAAAACCAACATACTGTTACTGGAATTCGGACGTGGCACGTCAATCTGAACCCTCGCGCAATGCCCGGTTTAGGGTTCGCTAAAGGACAGTGGCAGAAACCTGCTACCCAGACGGCGCACGTTGACTGGCGCGGTCCCTTCGCAACGCAAGCAGGCGCATTAATCGTAGAAATAACGACTGATAAGGGCTTAAAAGGATACGGGCTCGGTGGTGGTGGGCTTGCTGGTGCGCTGGTTATTGAAAAACACCTTCAGCACTTCGTCATCGGACGCGATCCGCTTGATGTTGAGGAGATATGGGAACATCTGTATCATATCACCTCAATTTATGGGCGGCGCGGCTTGGTCATTTATGCGTTGAGCGGCGTAGAACTCGCACTCGTTGACCTGTGTGGGAAGATTGTAGACGCGCCTGTCTATAGCCTCATTACAGAGACACCGTGCCTTAAAATTCCTGCCTATGCCACGGGTGCTGATGTCGGTTATTACGCAGAGAACGGATTCGCCGCCTGCAAACTACCACTCCGTAACGGCCTTGCCGAAGGTGAAGATGGATTCGCAGAAAACGTTGAGATGATACACGCCGCACGCGATGCCATCGGACCAGAAGTGGAACTGATGGCAGACATCTATCTCCGTTGGGATGTGGACTACACACGCCGTTTCGCCGAGGCAGCTGCTGATGTGAATCTCAAATGGATTGAGGAACCTATCCCGCTTGACGATTATGCAGGCATGGCACAACTCGTCCGAGATGTCCAACCGACATGGATTGTCTCCGGTGAACATGAATTCACGCGGTACGGATTTCGTGAATTGTTACGTTGGAAGGCGGCAGATATGATCCAACCCGACATTAGTTGGGCGGGCGGTTTTACAGAATGCCTACGAATTGCACGTGAAGCCGCTGAACTCAATATCCCAACATGGCTCCATCAGGCTGGCACGCCGTGGGGTTTACATCTCACAGCGTGTCTGCCGATGCCATGTATGGCAGAGACCTTTGGTCCCTCCCGCGACGGCATTGAAAACGAACTCTATCGCCGTTTACGACCTGAACCTCGCGATGGGTTTTTCACTTTCAACGATGCCCCGGGTTTTGGCGTAGATGTGGACGAAGCGTTGTTAGAGGCATACACAGTGGATCGGTTATAACAACTCAGTGTTTTATCCACAGGAACAGGCTTCCGTGTGGTTCGTTTATCATCTTGTAGGAGCGAGCTGTGCTCGCGACCTTTATTCCCTTCAATCTTGACGCGACAAAATACTACCCTTTAAAGTTCGGCTTCACAATCTCCGCGATTTCTATCGCCCGCTCCCAAGAAACGGTTACCTGCTGCTTCATCTCTGGGTATTTGGGTTGAAGTGCCTCAATGTGTGGCGGTCCCGTTCCCCAATTACTGGATTGCCGGCGCGGCACAACGTGAATATGAAAGTGTGGCACTTCTTGCAAACTTGTTACACCGTTATTCTGATAGACAGTAAGACCATCTGGATTGAATGTTTCTGTTAAAGCCTCGGCAGCAGTTCGGAGTTTGTCCATAATTTCAGCTGCCTCATCATCCGTCAGGTCCAATATCGTTGGCGCGTGTCGGCGCGGAATAATAAGCAATTGCCCGATTTCAAATTGCCGAGGGTTGACAATCGTAAGCGTCTTTTCAGTTGCATTGATGATATGTCTGTTTTCAATCCGTCCAGCAGCCAACTCGCAAAATGGACACGGATCCCAGATAGGCATTTCAAATGGGGCAACGCTATCGTTCATTTGCATTCTCCCGTGGTTAAGAGGTTGGAGGTAAGGAAACAGATGTTAATTGATCATGTGCCCATCCGCTACAGTCGCTGTGGACATAGACGATATCGTTGATAACAATGCGGCGATTGTTCGGATATTTAGCCACTAAATCGTGGCCTCGCAAGTAGCGACCGTCATAGCGTCGAAAGAAAACTGTGCGTCCACCGCTTTCGAGGTATATCTCAGCAAGTTCACCACCGTGAGGCTCGGAAATGTCAACGTCTAAAATACGAAGACAGTGAAAAGTGTTTTCGCCGATTGTTACGTTGTATGTACCAGCACCGAAACCTTGACCGTCGGTGATTCTGTACGAGCCATCAGCTTGAAGTTCATACCGACCATCGTCTACAATCCGTCGTTTTAAGGGACCTCCCCAAGCATCTTCAAACCCTTCATCACCGACTGTGTAGGATGCTTGTTTCCCGTCTACTATATTAACGACCGAAATCCATCTACTATAGGTATCGTCAAGTGTTGCGTACATCATAACCGGGGGATTTACGTCGGGCCAGTCCCTCGGTGCTAACCATTCCCTAATTTGAAGTCCTACACAATCAATACCTCGAATTGTCGCCGGTGCAGTCGGCGTGATCTCTACGATTGCATCGAGTTCCAGCGTATTCGCATCGTACTCAACTCGAAAGTGTGGTTCATCCATCTCTGGAACGGCGAACCACCATTGCAGCTCCGGACAGTCAACTTCGGTGATACGATCCTCGCTTTCGACAATCTTCACGTCCGGACGCTGTTGTGGGAACGGGTGTTTTAGAATTTCATTTGTGTGTGTCTGTTTTGTGCTCATATTATTAATCCTCCTGTAGCCCATATATTCTGAGAAGATTCAATCCATGTTGTGGAATTAAATTCAGAAAATATTAGATCGTGGCTTTAGGTGGACTTCAGACACCAGCGGTTTCAGATGAATAGCAGATCATACACAATTAAATGCTATGCTTGCGGATGTTTTTCCTTCATCCGTTTAACGGCATCCAACTTTGTCTGTTGCCAGTCAGTCCAGTCTTTCCCGCCTTCATACCGGACGACATCGTGGATGGTTGCGCGCGGTTGGTAGGTGATATAGTTTCCGGTGTGCCATGCGAGATTCCGATAAACCATGAAATCTCCCGGTCCGAGATGCACCTGTACTGCTCCGGGGAACTGCCTACAATGTTCTAAGCAGTATCGCTCAGCTTCAGCATTAGACTGCCCTTCAGCAGGTTTCCGTAGACTCGGATCGCCTGTAGATTGTTCTTCACCGGGCATATCCCACTGGCGTAGATGACTACCGGGGACGAACCATGTACAAGAATCCGCGTAAATCGCACAGTTGACCTGATTGAAGTGCCGCAGGTCGTACCAGACTTCCGCTAACTTGGCATTAACAGTCTCATCGCGGGCTTCGGGTGGGACTTCAACAACACCGTCTCGGTGCCAACCGATATGCCATGGATGCTCAAGCGGTTCAACAAGGAGTCCCATGATGTCAACATGTCCGTGCGTATAGTCAGGACCGAGCAATTTTTCGATGGCATCGCGGAGTTCCGATAGTTCTGTATAGTCGTAAAAAGGCTTTAGGTCTAATTCATCGCCGTAATTGGATAGTGGTTGGATGCGTTGCGTCTGCGGTCCGTTGAGTTTATGTGCAAGATCGCGTGCCTTCTCTGCCTCACGACGCAAATCGGTGAGCAGCGAGGGTGGAACAATCCCGCTGAAAATCAGATAACCCTGTGAGAGATACTCGTTTACCATTGAATCTTGAAATTGAAATCCCATTGTGTATCCTATTTGCTGTCTAAGCAATGCCCACTGTAGCACAAACTTTTAGTTTGTGGCACTCTCAAGGACCCTGAGAGCATTAGGAATTATTTGAGAGTGTCCTCTTAATTCTACTCTAATTCTGAACCTTACTATAGTTTAGTTTAACCTCAATTTCGGGGACGTATGAGATCAATGCGCCGCAACGCAATATCTATAAGTAAAAGACAGAGTGCTGCGATGAGAAACGGTCTCCAGAGATGAATCCGAAGCATAACAGGATTTTCAGGTGCTCGAAATACGTCCTCTACGGAGGCGTTGAATTTCCCGCCAGATGTTGTCGAGAGTTGGCGCAACAGTGATTCATCGGCGTTGTGAACAACGTATTCTTCGGGATAGGAAACGACCGTGCCGGTTACTTGGGTGTTAACGATTTCACCGACCTGTTTTTGCATGATGTTAACGAAATAAGGTCCCACATCTTTTGTCGGGAAATCGAGTTCATAATGTCCCGGCGCGCTCTGTGTAACAGCGAGTTGCTGCTTTTTGAGGTTGGGTCCGATGAGAGAGATGTCACTCTCCAATTCGTTCAGGAATTCCCCGGTTTCCCCAAGTGCATCAATAGCAAGGTGTGCAGTTCCTTTCTCTTTGGTGATTTTTGCTTGGAAATTGCTGAGCGTTGTTTTCCGCATTGTATCGCGCACAAGTTGGGTCCAGAACTTGCCGTAACCCGGCCACTCCAGCCAATCCGCAGCCCAGCGTGCTTTGGCATCGGAGGTGAAAGCGACAGATTTCCCTAACCCATATTGCCAACTCGCGAGCAGCGGATCACCTCGGTCTGAGACGAGGAAGGTTTCGGCGGTAGGTCGCGGCTGCGTAGCAACGTAACCAAGTAGGAACGGCGCGAGTTCCAAATCAATGCCGCTCAAGACTTGGGTCGGCTTGATCTGTTGCGGTATAAAAGGTTCATCAATGATTGCGGATTTAGATGCAGTGACGGTCTCTTTCGCGAAGATCTGAGGGACGTTATACGGGTCTTGTGTGAAGTATTCACGACCGCCGCCCCAATTCGCGAGATTACCAAGCATGTTCATATCAGCACCGCTGCCGATACCAACTGTTGAGATTGTGATATTCTCACTGTGCATCGAATTCGCGATGCCGTACCAGTCCCCCGGCGTAGAGTGTCCATCACTGAGAATGATAACATGCTTGAGTTTAGCGGTCGTTTCTGTTAGGGCAAAGTACGCCTGTTCGAGCGCAGGATAAAGGTTCGTGCCACCACCAGCGACGATTGAGCCGATCTGGTCTGAGAGATACTGCTTATCTGAAGCATCGTGCATCTCCGCAATCCAGAACGGGGACCCATCAAATGCGATGACCCCGATTTTATCGCGCTGTCCGAGGAGTTCTACCGATGCGCGCGCCGCCTCTTTCGCCAATTCAATCTTGATGCCGCCCATACTTCCCGATTTGTCTATAACGAGGACGATTGCCAGAGAAGGGGTCTCCTTTTTCTTTTCTGTGTCGGTACGGACAGGCAAAATCGCTTCGATTGGCGTTTTGTAGTAGCCACCGAGTCCAAAACTATTTTCACCACCCAGCATCATGAAGCCACCACCAAGGTCTTGGACATAAGTACGGATGAGATCCATCTGTTTTTCGGTAAGACGGTTCGCGGGAACGTCACTGAAAATAATGAGCTCATAATTTTGTAAGTCGGCGAGTTCATTTGGGACACCCAATCCGTTGCGGACATCTACGCGGATCTTAGCATCTTCGAGGACTCTCGTCAGATAGCGCGCATGCGACTCGTTTTCATCAATCAGGAGAACTTTCGGTTTGCCGGTAACAGAGACGATACCGAGTGCACGGTTGTTATCGTAGCGTGTATCTTTCGTTGTACGGCAGATCGCATCGTAGGTGAGCGTTCCACTCTCCATAGCAGTTTCAGTAAATATCACTCGGTTTTCGCCTTCTTCAAGCCGTGCTTCCTGTTTCGCTACCTCGAATTTGTTCTTGAAGAGACGGATCTCTGCTACGTCTTCATGGTTGCTGTGGATAAGCACTTCCACATTGAACGGAGCACCTTGCTTGACTTGTGCTGGCATATCAAGCTGCTGAAGCATAACTTCCGGTTCATCGCTCGGATATATTGGCACCGTATCAATTTGTATCCCAAAATCCCTTCCGCGAAGTGCCGTGTGAATCGCTTCACCTTGTGTTTCGACCCCATCTGTGATGAGAACAATCCGTTTGTTCGCATTTGCTGGAAAAAATCCCCAGGCCGTCTCAATCGCTTGCGCGATGTTCGTCGTGTCACCTGCCGCCTCATCGGCATCCAGCCATGTTTTCTTGATTTCGGCGAGTTCCAATTCGGCATCAGGTACATTTTCACTTTTCGATAACGCTTGAATTATTTCGGTTGTGTCCGTAAATGCGATAAGACCGGCTTGTTGATTCCCGCCTTGTAATTTCAGTGCCTCGTTGAGATAATCCGTCGTTTTCGTCAATCCATCGTCTGAGATACTATCTGAAATGTCTGCGAGAAACATAACCGCTAATTTGTCATCAGTTTTCAGGTACTGGACATCTGCCACACTCAGAATTAGCAGTAGGACAATGATAATGCGAGTAATTAGGCTAATCACGCGCTGCGTTTTTGACAGGTCTACCAGACTGCGACGGAAACCGTAATAAAGCAACGGTAGCAAAAGTAGAAGTAGAAGTAAAACAGGTCGTGTAATTTCCATAATTTTATCTCGGTAGTGTTGTAGGCTTTGTCTATTGTTTCGACTATAGTATCACAGCACGTTTCTGTATGTCAATCGTTTACATGGGTTTGCTATTGTGCTTAGATGGACATAGCATCGGGGTTGTTCACCTGCATTTCAATATCAAATCCCTCTTTTCGTATCCGCAGGTCAAAGTATAGAAGCGTAATGCCGATGATCCAAATTGGAAAAATGAGAGTGCCAACGATTAGGTTGATCCACCACATAATCACGTAAAAGAGAGGGTTACTACTATCAGTGCCGTACATTATCATCCATTTGAGGATGTCCATGGACGTTGTTTCACCCATTGCTTTTGTTAACATAAAAATGAAGCCAATCATACCCACGACGATCCGCTGAATCGCGAAACTTAACACAGCGAAAGAGACTAACATACCTCCGACGTGCCACCATCTACCACGAGTGAGTTCACTGCTCCTTTCAAAAGCGCGTCGGATGAGAGGTTTTTCAAGAAGAACTACAGCACTGGCGAACATCCAACGCACGGCAAAGTAAAGTGCGAAAGGGGCAAGCACTGCAGGAATGAAGATGATCCACCTCTGTCCACTTCTCGTCACCAAAGATATTAAACCATAAGTGATGACCTCCCAATTCATGGGGAGATCGATTGAAAAAGGCACAGACGTTAACCGAGCGAAAACGAACACAACCGATATTGATTCAATAATTTCCGTATAAAGCGCATAATAAACTAAAGGAAATATGACAACAGTGCGAGGTATCACAAAGACTAAACTCCATGGAAGGTGAGACGCTAACATCTGCCAGAACCGATGTCCGGCTTGCTGCAATGCATCTCGGCTCCTGATATGCTTGCCTAAATAGATTGTAGCCGTCGCAACAATTATCCCACCCATGCTTATCAGACCAAAAGGCATGTCAACGAGGTCTGTTACCCAGTTTTTTAGAGGGAAGTTTGGAAGAAAACGCCCTAATAAATATACCACTAAGTTTCCAGAAAAATGAAGGGCGGCGATCCCTAAAAACAGCCGAAAATGCTTCCGATACAGACTAAACGTTATATCAAGAATTTCACCAATCCCCAATGGTCGGAGTGTGGATGTATTACTGTTGTTGGCTTGTGTGGTATCAGTTGGATTTAGCATCTGTTTCTACTTCAGTTAATCTATTGTCGTTGATTTGTATCTCAATATCAGATTGGTCTTTTCGTATCCATAGATCGAAGTATAAGAGAGTGTTACCAATGATCCAAATTGGAAAGGTAAGTGTATCAACAACTAAGTCGGTACACGTCATAATCGCGTAAAAGGGTAAATTGCTGCTGTCAATCGTACTCTCCATTATCGCCCATCGGATGATATCTATGAAGCCTGTTTCACCTGCTATATTTGTTAGAACGAGGATACATACAACTGAAACCTTAAATATAATACTAATAGCACCACTAAGTATAAAAAATGAAATGGATATGCTACAAACTCGCCACCACATACCGCGAACCAGTTCACTGCTCCGTTTTAGCGAGGCTCCTATGGGTAATTTTTCAAGCAAAACTGCTTCGACAACAAATAACCAACGAACCAAAAAGTAGGTCGGGAGCGGTATGCAAGTGAGTAGCATTGCCCATAATGATACTGAAGATATTTCTCCTCCTACACGAGAGATACTGATGAATGGAATTATGAAGAACAATAGCCATAAAAGATACCCCCCGAACATTGGGAAAAATCTTTGTAGTGTATATCGTAATGCATCGCGGCTTGTAATGTGCCTGCCTAAATAGGTTATCGCACTCGCGATGATTATCCCACCCATGCTTACAATCGCAAAGGGCTCACTCACAAGACTTGCAATCACGCTTTTTAGAGGGATATTAGAGAGGAATCCTTCTAACGAATACGTCACCAACTTGCCAAAGAAATGGAGAGCAATTATTCTTAAAAACAGTAAAAAATATTTCCGATAGAGACTGAAGGTTGTATCCAGAAGCTCGCTGAACCGCATTGGTTGAAGTGTGGAAGTATTGCTGTCGTATAGTTGAGTTGCCTCATTTGGATTGAGCATGTGCTTTTTATCTACTAAGATTGTTGCAGTTATTGTAAAATTGTTATCAATCTACAATTGATCGAGTTGGTGGTACTCGCGGTATGCGCTGATTGTCTCATCAAGAGCCTTTGTTCCTTTTTCGGTGGCATTGATTAACTTTCTGGAAGCATCAACAATTTTTTCAATAGCTGGTGGTAAAGGTTGGGTATTTTCTTTTTCCAGGTGTTGAACCTCTGTATTGAGTGCTTTCACTATTTCACTTATTGCGTTGAGAGATGCAATCAGTTTCATGTTTGCTTGGATCAGGATTGTAGGAGATACTTCTTCTTTATTGAGGTCTTGAAGTTCTTCGTTACACAGTTTTATCGACTTGTCTGCTTCAGCAAGCGCGTCAATCGCTGCTATGTTTGTTGCAGTCAATGGGTTGAAATCTGCTTTTTCTCCGTTGGCGAGTTGACCCAACTTTTGAAGCATTGCCTCGTTTGCCTTATTGGCTTTTGCGAGTGCTTGATTTGCTAACCTAAGATATTTCGGGTCTACTTTCTTGGAGGGAAGCCGCCTTTTGGAGCGGCGAGGTTCGGGTTTGGGTGTAGAGATAACGATAACGATCATTATCAAACAGGAGAGGATTACGGCAGCTATCACTTTTAGGTTCTTGCTGTTCATGGCTATGTCTCTCCTCACTATTTTTGAACTTCCGTAGGTTGGGTAGCGCGGTAAAGCACCAAGATTTCTGATTTGTCCGGAGCCTGTTGATTTGCGATGCTACTTTCATCAAGAAGAAATATAGCGAAACCCAACATTCCAAACGCTGCAGGTGTGAGAGTGTGTCGAATTCTACGTCTCTTTCGGTGATTTCAGGTTTCTGCATGGACCTTGAAAATCATCTGCGCTGTTAAGTCGAACTCACGTTAGTTAGCAATTTAGATTATTTTAATCAATTCGCCTGCGTTGATATAAGAACCATTCAACAACACTCAATCCAACGGCAAGGAATACCAAGTAAACCCATGGTGGGTAGCGTAAGAGTGCGGCACCGCTCTGTGCCACTGATGCCTCGGTCAGGTCTTCAACTGCCGGGTCGGCACCGATGTGCGATTCTGCTGCATCGGCGAGGTTAACTGCCCATATCGTTCCGCTATTATCTTTTGTAGCATCGGATACCTCCGGTGGCGGCTGTTCTTCTGCTGATGTAGAATCCGCTGCTTCTGAGATCTTCAGTTCGTAGAAACCGGCACGCAGTGTCTGCTCAAAAAGCAGCGCGTCCCCTTCAACAGGAAGTTCCCACGTTTTGTCCTCAGGTCCCGTGATTTTTACAACTTTTGAGGTGCTTTCGGGTGAATCAGTTTCTGTCTTTAATTCCGGTTGCGAAATTGCGTCTATCGATTCAATCTGCTGTTTGAGGACTTCTCCCGTATGGAGATGGTATTCCAGAATTTCAGAACGTTGTTGGAACCACTGGATGGTATTCGCTATAATTACCGGAAATGCAATGCGTAACGGCAGATCGGATTCCAAGATATTGATAGCAGCGAAGACAACTTTTCGGTTCGGCTTAACGTCAATGAACAAGACTGGGGATTCAAATGAACGCGCAAGTACCTGGGCTGTGGACGGTGGCGTGACCTGATACGCTGTACCGATTTGGACATTCTCCAGATGAACGTGCTGCAGAATAGGGTGCGTCCGCTCCCAATCCGTAATAATTGGTGTTTCCAACGCTGCACCGATATGCCATTTCAGTTCGGAGGTAGCGGTTTCTGATCCGTCAACAGCAGGTGGGTAAATAAACATGTAATTCCCATCACCGAGGGAAGGAGGGCTGTAACGATCAAAGATAACGACTTGATACGCTTTTGTCGCTTGCGAATTAGCACCGTTAGGGAGTACGTCAGCTTCATATTCCGTCGGTGTGAGGATGGTGAGTTGTATCTGTTCATCAACGGCGAGTGCTTTTTGGAGAAACGGGTTTTCTGCTGTCACAAGCAAGACAGGGATAAGATCGCGTTTCGGAAGCGTGGCGTAAGCAATGTTGTCTGAGATCAGTGGGTCTTGGATATCAAGGACCGCTTTGAGTTTGCCACCTTCAAACGCAAAGTTACTGAAAATCTCGGATTTGCTTTCGCCGGGCGCAAGGGTGTAAGGGCGGACATCAAAAAGATTCTCGTTGAAATAGAGTTCAACGTTGAATCTTTTCTCTTCTTCTGAGGCGTTGACGACACGCAGCAGTGTTTGGTAATCGAAGGCGTTAACAAGACTCTTGCGGACTCGGAACTGCGTAATACCAACGTTGTTCTTTGCTTTTCCTATCTGTATCAAGTGGCGTTTGATTTCTGGATCCGGTTCTTCGGTGTCTCCCACCTGTTCCGTTTTGCTTTTAAGTTTAGCGAGTAGCCCTTCTGAAATCGACTGGAAATCGCTGAAGATAACAATTTCAGGGTTAGGTTTGGTTTCGGCAATGGCGTACGCTAAATCATAAGCAGGCTCAAGGTTCGTGCTGATGTCAGTCGGTTGGATCGCATTAATCGCTTCTCGTAGCGATTTCTGGTGATTCGTAAACGGAATATGAATTACAGGTTGGGTATGGGAACTGATTACCGTCATTTCGTCCATGAAACGGAGACCATCTGCGCTTCGCAGGGCACGTTCTTTAGCAACCTCTAACCGCGTGCGCCCGTCAGTGTCTTCTTCAATAGCATTCATACTCGCCGACTGGTCAATAATCAAAACCAGTTGCCGAGCAGATTTTGTTATGAAAGCGAATTGCGGACGCGCAATTGAAAACACTAAGAGCATCAAAAATAGAAGTTGCAACAGGAGTGATAGGAGGTGCTTCAGTCTCTGGAACAGAGAGGTCGTCTGCCGTTCTTTAAAAAGTTCCTCCCAGAACATCAGTGTAGAGACCGGTTCGCGGCGCCGACGCAGCCTAAGGATATACAGCGCGACAATCGGGAGTGCCAATCCAAATAGGAATAGTGAGGTGGGAGACAAGAAATTCATAGTTTAATAGTTGTCGGTTATCAGTTATCAGTTTGCCTCGCAGTGAGAGTTACAAGAGGTTTTGGGTAATTCTAAGGTTTCCTCTTTCTGACCACTGAAAGGTTTTCGTAGAAAACCGCCCTGACGACTGACAACCGAAAGATTTTTTCGCAGAAAAAATCGTACTGAAAACTGATAACTATTAAGAAACAAAACCACCCATCCTGAAAATGCGTAAAATAAGTTCCTCGAAAGGGGATTCTGTCGTCGTCCGTACAAGGCTGATTTCGCGTTGCGTGCAGTATAAATCCATGTCATCACAATATTTTTGGAACAGTGCCTGATACCGCTTGAGATGATTTTCGTTGATCGTGACTTGACGCAGCTGATTTGTTTCAACATCCACAAGATGGTAATCACCAAGTAGATCAGGAGCGACTTCTTTCTGATCGATGATATGGATCACGAAAAGTTCATGCTTCTGAAATTTCAACACATTCAGTCCGTTGGTAAACCCACTCGGATCAAAGAGATCCGAAATTAGCACGACGAGACCGCGACGTTTGGTTGTGTGGACAAAGTTGTGGAATGCGCTCTCTAAATCTGTTTCGCCACTACCGTTAATCTGATCAAGAAAGTCGAGGACGGTAAAAATTTTACCTTTGCCACGCTCTGTTGGGAGCCGATTCGCGCCTGTGTTGTTGAAGGTCGTAATACTAATCCGGTCAAGGTTGGATAAGCCGATATAGGCGAGCGCAGCGGCGACTCGTTTCGCATAAATCAGTTTCGGCAGCTCGCCGTAGGTCATGGACTGACTGGCATCGACGAGGAAGTAGATGTGCAGGTCTTCCCGTTCTTCGTAGAGTTTTAGCAGGAGTTCATCCAAGCGTGCGAAAGCGTTCCAGTCGATGTAGCGGAAATCGTCACCTGCGGTATAGTTACGGTAGTCGGCGAATTCGACACTCACACCGCGGCGTGTACTGCGACGCTCCGCCTTGATGCGTCCGGCAAAAATCTTTTTCGAGACAATATAAAGATATTCAAGTTTTTTCAGGAATTCGCTGTCAAAGGCAGACTGTGTATCGTTCATCTTTTTTAACTATTGGGTTTTCGCGAAGAAGTAAAGAAGTTACCAGTAACCCGTCACCAGAAGGAAAGCCTCTAAAGGAACGTTTCCCTCTTAACTGGAAACTGGAAACTGATATTCCAGATATTAAATTTCTTCCAGCAGATGTCGGATGATGTCGTCTGGATCAATCCCTTCTGCCTCGCCTTCAAAGCTAAGGATGAGACGATGCCGCAGACTCGGTAGGGCGATGGCTTGAATATCCTCACGGGCGACATTGTATCTACCATCAAGAATTGCCCGAACTTTTCCGCCAAGAATTAACGCTTGCGCACCACGCGGACTCGAACCGTAGCGAACATATTTCTTCGTCAATTCCGGCGCGTCTTCTGTTTCGGGGTGTGTACCGAGCACAATTCGCAAAGCGTACCTACGTACGTCTTCAGCGATGAGGATATCACGGACGATCTGTTCCAATGCATTAATCTGCTCGCCATCACAGACTTTATCCACGGACGGCATTTCGCGTCTCGTGGTGCGTTCCATAACAAGGTCGAGTTCGTCAAGACTTGGGTATTCAACCTTGAGTTTAAAAAAGAAGCGATCGAGTTGTGCTTCGGGAAGCGGATAGGTGCCTTCCATCTCCAACGGGTTTTGCGTCGCCATTACAAAGAAAGGCAATTTGAGTTCCCGCTGCTGTCCGGCAACAGTCACGGATTTTTCCTGCATCGCTTCTAATAAAGCTGACTGGGTCTTGGGGGTCGCACGGTTGATTTCGTCGGCGAGAATAAGGTTGGCAAATACGGGACCTTGTTGAAATTCAAAGAACTTCCGCCCGTCTTCATCCTCAGCAACAACTGTAGTGCCGATGATGTCTGCTGGCATCAAGTCTGGTGTGAACTGAATTCGGGCAAACTTGAGATCTAATACCTCATGCAACGTCCGAATGAGCAGGGTTTTCCCTAAACCGGGGACACCTTCTAACAGCGCATGTCCGCCCGTCATGAGACATATCAGAACCCCTTCGATAATCTCTTTTTGCCCGACGATTTGTTTGGATACTTCTTGTTGTATTTTTAGGAAGGTCTCGCGAAATTCTTCGTATTTTTGTTCAGCGTGTTCAGACATATTGCTCCTATGGTGTAGTTATCAGTTATCGGTTATCGGTTGTCAGAGGGAATAGTTATCAGTTATCGGTTATCGGTTGTCATTTACCTTCTTGTAGCAGCCGCTTTTCTGATAACTGCTACAAATCGGCTCTTAACTCACGACTGACAGATTTCTTCGTATGAGGTTTAACAAATAAATTGGGTAATTTACGCCAGGCCCGATAGGTGCGGTTTTGCGGTATACTCACCCAAATGCGATCTGCATTCCAACCGCACCGGGTCCGACAAGAAAACTGAAAATTACCCGATTAAATTCTTAATCTTCATTAGAAAAAATTGCTCTGATAACTGAAAACTACTGACCACTGAAAGGTTTTTCGTAGAAAAACCGAACTGACAACTGACGACTAAAAACTACTCATCACTCGGCTTGATCGACTCGAAGTAGCGTTTCACGTAAAACTTATACCCCAAAGGGATCTGCTCTTCAGTGAGAGCATCCTCGGAAAGTTTCTGATATTTCGTGTACGCATCTTTGTAACTGACTGCGGACTGCTGTCCTTCCGCGGATGTCTTAGAGGTCTGAACGGTGGAGCTGCCTTCTCCCTGAACACCCGTGATCTGTTCAAGGTTAAGCGTAGAATCAAGCGATGTAAGTTGACCGAGTTGCCCCGCAGAAGTCGCTTTTCCTATACCTTTACTCGGATTCTGGCTGAGGGCGTAGGTCAATCCTGTTTTGTTACTTTGGCACACACCAGCAATGCCCGCCTTGCACGCTTCGCATTCCGAGAGCAATTTTGCCAATTGTAGATTGCGTTTCTTGAGCAGTGCAAGGTTCCGCATCTTTTTGCTTGATGCGCGGAGCCGTGTTTGCGCGCCTTCAACATCGTCGTTGGCTAAGCCTTCCCCTGCGCCGGATAACTCTGTTCCGAGGCCGTCGAGATCGGTGCCTTGTAGACTCTTGCCACCGCGTTTCAACTCATCGGAAATATTTTGGCGTTTCTCCTTCTCGAATTCCGGTAGCTTTTTTGTTACTTGGTCAAGCTTTGCTGCTGCCTGTTGATAATCACCGCGTTTCAGCTGCTGTCCGAATTCACCCAAGTATGGGTTGCCGATGAACTGTTGCCCTAATCCACTCATCAGTGATTCCTGTTGCGCCATCTTGAGCGGGTTAACTTTCGTCTTCAACAGTGCGCTTAACTCTGTCATTCGGGCGAGTGCTTCCTTGGGGGCAATCTGTGGTTTCTTCAGTTCAAGTGCTCTTTTCTCAATCTCTTTCAAGAGCTCTGCAAGTTCCTCATCTTCGCTTTGTTCGGCTTCCTTTTTTGCCTGTTCAATCTCTTTCAGGAGCGTGTCAGCCTCCGCTGCGATCTGCGGTGAGAAGTCGATTTCCGTTGAAGTCGCGGGTGGTGCGAAAAACTCGACGAACGAAAAACCGACAAGAAATATGGCGACGAGTGCAATAAATTTGGTCTCGCGCGGCAGCGTATAGCGCGCAACTTGATTTACCGGCACTGCTTGCAGTCTGTTGGTCGTATCCTGAAGTTGGAGTGCCGTTAAGGTTTCGTCGGTTCGGTGTTGAATCTGTTCTAAGCCGCTTATAACGCGGTCCTTAAGGGACGCATCTGTGTCAATGGCTCGCGCTGCCTCTTGAAGACTCACAGGACGCAGGAAACGAAAGGCTAAGGCAACCACAGCGATACCGAGTGCCACCCAGAGAAAAACCAGTGGTGGGATATTAAAGGATGTGACGCTGTCGGCGATGACGAACGGGACACACACCAAAAACCCGTAGAAGAGGAAGGTCGCTAATGTCTGGAAGTACCGTTGGATGTTCAGTCGCTGGCGGACGCGCTGGATCTTTTCGAGGATCAATTTTTCTTGCATAGGATTTGCTCCTTATGTGAAGGTACCCGAGTTGCTGTTGGAATAGTTACGAAGTGTTTGCTGTCAATTATAACAAAGGCTTTGCTGAATGTCAAGACATTCTTGTAGATGATACAGAACCATTCAGTTTTCGGTTTTTTCGTTTAATTTTAGACCCTCCAGGCCCGGTAGGTGCGGTTTGGAACCGCACCATAAGTGTCAATTTTAGAAAAAATAATCGTCGCGACCCCCAGGTCCGGTAGGTTTGGTTTGCAACCGAACCGGATTCTACGCGGAAACCTTGATAACTTCAAAAACCTCTTCAGTCCTGTAAGGACGATATGTTTATAGCAGCGGTATCAAGTAAGGACCTTAGCCCTGTAAGGGCGGTATGTTTATATCTACACTCGACAAAATGCCATTATAGTAAATCCCATAATTATTTGCACACACGGTAACTCGTAGGGGCTGGGTAACCCAGCCCTACGAAGATGCGAAGTGTAAACACATTTTCCGATTTTACTATAAAGCCGCTAAATTGACACCTATGGTGCGGTTTGGAACCGCACCGGATCCTGAAAAAAGTACGAGAAACTCTATAATTTCTTAAAACTGAATGGCTCTGGTAGATGATATCTCCGATAAGACTAAAATGTTTATGGTCTTATTTATAGTGACGCACTTTAAGATGAAAAAAGGTGCATTATTTTGCTATGTCTATAATTTTCAGATCGTCAAACGGTTTTCCATCAGTATCGGTGATCCGCAGATAGAATCCCCAATGTAGTTCTTCCTCACACACTTTGACGAGGATGCTGTTTTCACCGGGCTTGAGCGTCACAGGGATAATGTCTCGGTCAATTTCCGCCAGAGAGGTTCTTGTGTGTGCGAACACCTCTTCACCGTTTAACCAAATTTTCCCCTGGTCATCGCTATCGAATCGGAGTTGGACTTTCCGTTCATCGGGCGAGATAATGGTTGCAAACGCATAAGCGACACGCCAATCAACATCCTTTCCAAGGCCGATATAGCCCTCCAATGTCTTATCGGCATTTTTTTGCCAACGGACCTGTCCATTTATGCCGTTGTATATAGTGGTTGTGTCAATCCGCGTCACGTCTTCTGGGATATAAGCAGTGTTGTAACCGATACCAGCGGTATTGTCAAATGGACCGAGTGTCCACCATGCGTCCTCAGTGATGAAACCGGTGCCTTGAATGTACGCTTTTGCCTTCTCAGGCATGTCATTCTCACGATGAAATTCAGCCAGCACGAGACTGAGGTGTAGATGGGCACTCAGATTGTGCGACATAGCGTCTACCAGTTTATTCAACATTTCGAGGTAACGTGCCTGATTTTTCATTTTTTTCCCAGTTTCGGCAATCCGCGAGAAGACATCGCGATGCGCACTTCCAGTTGTTCGTGTATTTAGACCAAGTATAAACTCTTCCAATGCCTCGTTATACTGTTCGTTGGCGAGGTATGCATGTCCTAAAGTCAAGATGTAACTTGAACCTGTTGAGCGTTGTGCAGCACGTTTCGCGAACTTCAACGCTGTTTCCGGGTAGAGGCCTTTGTTGAGCAGTTTCTCAGCAAAATCGCTGTAGTACCAGTAACGTTGTTCCCGATTTATCTCTCGCTGCCGGAGTTTGATCCAACGGTTATAGGCGATTTTCGCTTTTTCCGTGTCTCCTGCTTTTTTGTACGCATCGCCTAACAGTTCGTGTAAAGCAGTGCTGTTCGGCATTTTCGGGGTCAATTCCTCAAGGAGGGCGATATGTTTATCTTCCTGTTTTTCGTCGTTGTAGAGGTTCAAAATCGCTTTAACCGCAGTATCGTATTCGCTTTGCGTAAGGGACGCATCCAACGCGCGACGATATACCTTCTCAGCATCTAATGGATGTTCACCATTCTTATAGATTTGTGCCACCAGACGATACAATTCGTAAGAATTCGGATCAAACTGAATCGCTTTTTCATACGCCGCCGTGGCTTCTGCCAATTGCTCAGGGTTAAAACTCTCGAAAATAGGACGGGTATAGGACTCCAGTTTTGCATTTCCCATAAGTCTACCCTTGTTTTTGTTATGCGACGCGTCGGGAATAATTCCATCCGTTGCTTTATCAAATTTCCAGTAAGCGACTAAGCTGGGTTCATCGCCTGTCAACTGGCTATTCATATCGGAACGAATCTCGGTGCCTGTCCGAGCAACGTTCCAGATACGCACCTCATCAATAAACCCGACAAAGGGGGATTGCGTCGGTCGTTCTTCTTCGTGGGTCCAACCAATTCGGAGGGGTTTCTGGCTTTGATAAATACTGTCTTGACCTTTGTAGTCGGTTGTTCCAACTTCAACGCCGTTAATGAACAACCGCATGACATCTCTTTTGGCATCAATGACACCCGCGATATGATACCATCTGTTGAGTTGAATGGTGTCAGATGTGGTATAGAAGGATCTTTGTCCTCGACCATTGGGTGATGAGGCGATTTGGATCTTACCATTTTCCCGAAGGTAGAGGATATAACTTCGATGGCTGAAGTTCGATGTGCGTTCATCGCCTTTGAAAATAATCGGCGCGTATCTGTTCGGAAAATCGGTCGGTTTCATCCAGACGGAGATTGTCGCTTGTTGCGTGATGTTGTTCAAAATGTCGGTGCCACCAATTTCCACGAAGCTTGAATTGCCGTCAAGAAGCAGTGCAGTGCCTTTGATTACTTCTCCCGTCTCACGGTGTTGTTGAGATTGTTTATCATAGAGATCGCCAAGTTTCTTGTGCCACTGCCAACTATCAGGTTGAAGCTCGCTAATCTTCTGGTATTGGACAATCGCTTCCTTAATCATGTTACTGGATTCGTAACTTTGCGCAAGCGTGAACCGGGCATCAAGGTCATCAGGGTTCTCAGTAACCTGCTTCAACTGTTCCGGAATCCATTTCTCATAAAGATTGCCTTGTTGCGCTGCACGCCGCATGGATGCTTCCGCTTCTTCACGGTACCGGTCATATCTGGCGACGGCTGCCTTTTGTCGATATGCGTTGAAGGCTGCTTCGTAACGTTTGGCACGTAAGTGGCTTTTGCCTTTGAGTTCGTACATAGGTTCCAGTGGCGAGCCACCGTAAAACCGGTATCTTGCACTTTCAACGATTGCGGCATCGGCGAGTTTTATCGCCGCTTCGTACATTTTACCCTCATAACAGATATCGCCGAGTGTCCTAAGAAAGTACATACTACTTTTTTCGTTGCTCGTTGAGAGTGCGGCTTCACCTTGCAACAGCATCTCTTTTGCCAATTCGGGTTGTCCGTTGTTGTTCAGTGCCGCAGCAGCGTAGTAAAAACTCCGGACGTTACTGGGTTGCACCTCGCTGAGTGCAAGATAAGTTTCTGCTGCCTTTTCATGGTCATTGGCATCTCGATAAATCTGAGCGAGTAATTCAAGGACAGCAGGATTATTGTCGCTCTTTTCCCGTCTGTTTTCAAAAAGCGTTTTCAACTGTTCAAGTTTTCCCTCACTTTTGAAGGTAGAAATCAACCTGTCGCGTGCTCTGTCGCGTGAGTCGGAAATCGCTAATGTTTCATAGGTTTCCACTGTTAAGTCAGTCTTTCCGAGTTTAACGTATATCTCAAGTAAATCTTCGTTGATCCTACGCCGATCATAACTATCGGAGGTCATGTCAATCGCTTTTTTGTACGCACTCACCGATTTTTCGAGATCACCGGCATTCCGATACCGTAACGCCCGTTCCTTTTGCATCTGAAATGTAAGGGTGCCATCAGTTTCTGCCTGCCCTATCATCTCTTCCAATTTACCCTCACGGTAGTAGAGATTTATGAGTTCCCGTTCAATATCCTGCCGCTTCCAGTCTTGTCCGGTGTATTGAATGGCTTTCTTAAACGCTTTTTCGGCGGCATCTGTATCGTCTATCTGGAGATGAAGCCTTGCTAAGTCGTGGTAAGCCTGTGCATTCCCGGGGGCGAATTCAATCGCTTTTTCATAAGCCGTGATTGCATCTTCAACCTGTTCTTCGGCAGCGTGAAGTTTTGCGAGACGCACGTAATGGACACCACTTTCCGGAGCAGTATTGATATATCCCTGCGCGAGTTCAAAGGCTTTGCCGATGTCGCCGGAAACTTGGTAAGCCCTGACGGACCCGTCCTGATATTTTGTATTCCCCGGATCAGTTTCAAGCAGTGTATTCCATATATCGGTCGCCGTATCGTGTTGGTTACGACGTGAGTAGAGGGTAGCCAGTTCCGCACGTGATTCCAGGTCCTCAGGCATCATTTTTACGACCTGTTCGTAAATCTCTATCGCCTGCTTGGTTTCACCCTGTTCCATGGACGCTTTCGCCAGTGCTCGCTGTGTTCCGATGTTCATTTCTTGCGTTTTTTCGGTGAATTGGGTAGCGTTTGAAAAATCGCCGCGCCGCTGTTTAATCATCATCAACTGCCGTTGTGCCTGATCACGATCATAGGATTGCACAGAAAGGTCATTGACGATTTCGGTATAGATCCCTTCAGCATCGTCCCACATCTCGTGTTGCATATATATGTTTGCGACACCCTCTTTTTCCCAGATGTCGTATCCACGTTGCAGCATGCGGAGAGTCCCCATCTTACGGAATGCGTCTCGCGCCTTCTCTTTCTCGCCTTTCTGCGAATAGGCTAAGCCGAGTTTCTGGCACGTGTCAGGAAACCGCCACGTGTGTGGATCAAGTTTATTGACCGTGGATTCCAGCAGGTGCAGTTCGCGTTCAGAGTCCCCCGCGCGCCGGTATGCATCCGCTAAATTGTTGAGATATTCTATATTAATGCTATCAGAATCGTCAAACAGTTCGGACACAAGTGTGTCTGCCGTTTCAAGGTCATTCGCCATAATTTGCATGGAAGCGACAAGATAGAGTAGCACGGAATCATCCGGTTTTTCAGTGAGTTTTGTTTCATATGCCTTAATGAAACCTTCTAACCCACCGGATGTCTTGTAGAATTCTGCCAATTGCAATATCGTCTGAACTTGCGATGCCGTGTCCTCAGTCTTCAGTTGTTTACGCAAAAACTGAATCGCTTTCTCTCGGTCACCGGCAGCAGCGTAAGCGGATGCCAAGTAACGATGGTTGTAGGTCCGGTTCGGGAATGCCTCGATGAGTTTTTCATAGATTTCGGCAGCAGCTTGGGGGTTGTTGTTCGTACATTCTCGCGCGGCATATCTGGCGAATTCGTTACCGAAGTTCCTTCCAATAGATGGTGTAATCATCCCTTTCGCGAGCGAAACGAGATCGTCAACTCTGTCTGCCTGAACGAAGGTTCTGACAACATCCCAGGCTCGGTAGCCGGGAACGTTTGGATTATCCTTGAGGAGGATCATGTATTGGGTTACAGCATCTTTTACCTTTCCACTTCGCTGCAACATGCTGGCGTATCGTTGCCGGGTTGTGCTGTCTTTAGGGCGTAGGCTGAGTGCTGCCTCAAATGCTGCCGATGCTTTCTCTATCTGATTGGTGCTTTCATAAAAGGCAGCTAATTTGAGGTGTGCCTGGAGTGAATTGGGGTTCTTTTCGGTGGCTTCAACTAATTGCGGTTCACGCGCTCGAACGGCTTTTGAATGGCTCACCAAATGTGTTGCCTGCTGAAAATTCCATCTGCTTAAAGTGGACCCATAGCGATCGCGTTGGTTCGCGAACCGCAGCGCACGTTCTGCAAGTTGGGCAGCATCCTGTCCCCGCCCGAGATCCTCAAGGTGTTCACTTAATCGCATCAGGAAGTTCGGGTCCCGCATCCCTATTGCCAAGTTCATCGCCTTGTTCACGACGGCAGTGGCGTGTTGTGTAAGACCGGCATCTTGCAGTTTTCGCGAAAATTCATAGAGTTCTCGGGCACTACTCGGCGAATTCAGAAGTTTTGCTATCAATTCCCGTACGACGACAGTGTTGCCTGTATGCAGCGCAAGTTGAAGCGTGAGGTTGTAATACTGGCGACGGTTTCTTGGGTCAGTGCCTGCAAGTTCCTCAAGCAATTCGAGTGCTTCAGCATGTTGTCCCGTCTGGATAGAGGCAAAAATTGTGTTGAGTTTGAGGGTCAGGTCGTTCGGAAATTCCTTTTGCAAGGTCGATAGAATTTCCTGTGCTTTGTCGCGCTGCCCGTCCCACCAGTGGCAATAACTTAGTGCTAAACCCGGATAGATGCGGTTTATACCTTCTCCAACATCTAACTCGGCACGCAATTTGGTGTACAACGCCTCCTGTAAATCCCTGCTCCACAATCCTCCGTAAAAATGTTGAAGATAGTCCAATCTACCTTGATCATAGTACGTTGTCGGTGCAGGATAGTTTGACTGAATCGGCGCGTAACCGCCGTAGTATGACGAAGAAGTTGTGAGTTTGGCGACACGTCGGGTGTTCGTCGTTTGTGGTTTCGTACGTTCACAGTAACTCCAGAACAGCGCAACTGCTTTATCAATCTGTTCCTTATGGATGTAAGTGTCTATCACGTTGGTATAGAGCTGTCTATGCCGCCACTGTTGTTGTTGCGGTGGGATCGGGACGTTAGCGATGATACGCTCCGCAGCGTCTGTCCGGTCCATCAGAAGTAGCGCGTTCACTAACATGGAACTTGCGTTGAGGTCCGTTACTTTTGTATTTTCAAGCGCATTGAGCAGCTGCGCCGCATCTGCCTTTTTGTCCTCATGATAGAGTTGACTGACATATTGGGCAGTGTACCAGAGTCGCGCTTCAGAGGGTAATCCCGTGATAGCGTTGAGATGCTTTTCCACAGTCTCCGCGTCTGAATCGCCTTGAATGACATCATTCAATCTTATGGCTTGATACGTCAAATCATCTGGCGACGCAGCAATCAATCGTTCTGTGATTTCAGTCGTTTTCTCGGTGTCATTGGTCAGAATATAAAGTTGTGCCAACGTTTCAAGCGTTTGGATGTCTTTCGGGTTTGCAGTCGCCTCTGATTCGAGTTGTTGAATAAGATCGTTAAGTTTCCCTTGTTGTTGAACAATTGTCACCAAGTGGATGAGTGCACCGGCTTGTGTCTCCTCAAAATTGCTGGGTCGCCACGCTTGTCCGCTTCTTCCTCTAAACAATTGGTCCTGAACCCGGTAAAGCAGATTCCGAGCGAGCCGGAATTTGTCTGTGTCCATTCCGGGGGGACCTGATGTTGTGTAAGTTGTGGCTGTCTTTGCACGCTGTGTGGCATTTTTAGGCGGTTTCGGCATATCCAAAATTCGCTGGAAGTATGTACGAGCGCGATTGAATTCGTTCATACTCACCAACACCACGCCGAGTTGGTAGAGCGCGGTATGGGCATCTGTACCTGTGATCTTTTCTCCTGCGCGTTCAAGCACAAAAAGTGCCTCGTCAGGCAGTCCATGCCGAATCAGAAGTACCGCAAGTTTGATCTCAGCCTCAAGCGTCTGGTTCTTCGCGTGTAGCAGTTTCGTCCACGCTTGTATCGCCTCCTGTTCGCGTCCAGCATCAAACAGTAGCTCACCGAGCCGTCGCTGATGGCTCGGATCGGGTTGAACTTTGACGAGGCGTTGTTGATAGGTCAGCGCGTCTTGGTTATCGCCGAGATCAACACTAATGTTAACGAGTTGTGCCAAGAGGTCAGGGTTCTCGCGTTCTCTGTCTAATGCCCGCGCCAGTTGGAAACGCGCACTCGGTAGGTCGCCCTCCATCCGATAGAGTTCAGCAAGCGCGATAACAGGTCCGACACTGGATGTATTGGATTTCGACAGCTGCTTCAGTTTTTCCTCAAACTCGCCGCGCCGTCCTAAGTCATAATACGCTTCGGAAAGCGGTTTCACGAAAGCGAGTTTGTCGTTAACCGTATCGCTCAACTCCCAGCATCGCCAATACTGCGCGAGTGCCTGCCGGGGTTTCCCTGAAAGTTTGTAGGTCGCTGCCAATTCCGAACGAATATCAATCGCTTCCGGACGCAGACGAAGTGCTTGTTTGAGGCTATCTATAGCACTGTCGTAGTTGCCAGACTGTTTCGCAATCTCTGCAAGCATCTGATGCCCTTCGGGATTCCGTGGACTGTGCGCGATGACCTGCTTTGATGCTTCTGTTGCTGCATCGAAATCCATGACGTTCAGATGCGCCCGCGCGATATTTGTATAATACTCTCGTGTATTCGCGCTATCAATTGTGATGAGGTGTTTGTAGACAGCATTGGCATCATCTCGCCGATTCTGTTTGGTGTAAACCTCCGCGAGCCACCGGTTCACAATTATATCGTCGGGTTGATGTGCTTTTGCCTTCAAAAGGACTTCGAGCGCGTAAGTAATGTTACCCAACTTGAGATACATCTTGGCAAGCCGTTTCTGCTTCGCAAAAATATCGGCATCGGAAAGTCCCGGCGTTTCAAGTTCTGTTTCCACCGTTTCAATCTTCTCGACGAGGGTACCCTGTCGTCGGTAGAGTTCGATCCGCTGGTTATCCATCTCCTCAGCGAAAAATGCGTTGGGGGCGAGTTTTGCGGCTTCCGTGTATTCGGTGAGTGCTGCGTCGTAATCCTCGTTTTTCATGAGCAGCTTCGCCAGTGCTTCACGATAACGATAGACATCGGGCATCAATTCAACAGCCTTCCGACTTGCAGCGATCGCTTCGGTACGGTAGTTCTTTGTATCAAGCAGTTTCGCCAACCGCTCGTAATTCTCAGCGACTTCTTTGTCGGCAGCGACCATTATGTTCCAGGTCTCAATTGCCTTCTCACGATTGCCTTGTCGGAAGTAGAATTCGCCGAAATACTCAATATAGTCGAGGTTACTCGGCGCAAGCACAATCGCTTTTTGATAGGCTCCAGCGGCATCCTCCATCCATTCGTTACTGGCGTAGATTTCGGCGAGGATGAGATGTGTCCCCGCATTTTCTGGGTCACGGTCAATCATCCGTTGATATGTTACCCGCGCTTTGTCTTCGTCCTCTAAATGCAGGTACAATTCACCGAGTTCGCGGTAAATCCCGAAATCGTCAGGATCCTGTTCGCTCAAGGATTCGTAGGCTGCCGCAGCGTCTTCAAATCTTTCGGCATTCCGAAATGCTGCGATGAGGTTCAAGCGTAGATTCGCATCGGTTGGGGCAAGTTCCACCGCCTTTTGATATGTTGCGAGGCCTTCTTCGGGCTGCTGATTCTCAATATACGCCGCAGCGAGCAAGCCGAGAATCTCTGGTTCGTTCGGGGTTGCTTCAAGCTTCTTTTCGTAGTATTCAATTAAGCCTTCCCAATTCCCGTCTGCAGCATAAATCCCGATGATGCGGTGTTGGAGGTCTTTACGGAGCCAGTTCCCCGGTGCTGTCAACGCCAATGCTGAATCGTAACTCTGGATGGCAGTCTTGTAGTCGCCTTTTGCCTCATGGATATTGCCAATTTCGCGCCGACTCAGGCACACACGATACGGATTATCGGCTTTAAACTGAATGATTGCCTCGTGTTGTGCGATTGCCTGTTCGTAGAGTTCTTGCTCTCGGAGTAAGTCGGCGAGTTCAATCCGTGTAAAGATATTCTCTGGGTCGAGTTCAGCAATCTTCGTCCATGCCAAAATTGCTGCGTCAACACGGTCTCGACGGAAGTATGCTCTGCCGAGTGCTTTGTAGATCGCAGTAAGGTCTTCGGGGGTGGCGGCTTGCGTCTCCTCAGCGATTTTTGCCGCTTGGTTCAATGCTTCAATCGCGTTTTCATGTTGAATCAGTATGGCATACGCCTGTCCGAGCGCAAAGTGTGGGTAGTAATTGTTCGGTGCGAGTTCAACGGCGCGTTGATATGCTTTGACAGCCTCAGCGTCTTTCCCAAGACGTTTATAGATGTGTCCCAAGATCAGTTGCGGGTTCGGATCATCCGGTTTTGCTTGCACTTCTGCCTGATAATCGGCAACCATCGCGTCTAAACTGCTACCTTCGAGATAAAACTGGTAGAGCCGATCAAACGTGCTTCCCTCTTTCGGCTTACGGCTTAGCATCAGTTTATAGCGTTCAATGATTTTTGCATCGTTCACTTCATCTTGCGCAAGAAGCAATGGTGAGATGGAGAGAGTGAAGAATATTAGACACAGAAGGAGCACAACAACTTGGGTTTTATCTCGTCCAAGCATAAAGGATACCTCCTTGAAAAACGCGCAGTATTACTCGGCAAACTTAAATCTCAGTACGCGGAACTATCTACTCCCGCACAACAACTTGTAGTGGTGAGAAGGGAACTTGCGTGAGTTATATTAACAAATTTCGCTTTTGGTAGGGGATATCAGTGTATCCATAATACTACAGTGTAACAGAATTTAAATTATTGCGCAAGTCCTATTTCTTCTATCTGATTGATTTTCAAATCATCAAATGGGTTTCCATCCGTATCAGTAATCCGTAAGTAGAATCCCCATCCGCCGACCTCTTCACATACTTTGACGAGGATACTGTTTTGACCCGATTTGAACGTAACTGGGATGGTGTATTTATCAATTTCTGCTGTGAATGCTTTCGTATGCGTGAATACCTGTTTGCCATTAAGCCAGATTTTCCCTTGGTCGTCGCTATCGAATCGGAATTGGACTTTTCGTTCATCAGGCGAAATAACAGTTGCGAACGCATAAGCAACACCCCAATTGACATCCTCTCCGAGACTGATATGGGCGTTGCGTATATCGTCGGTGCTTTTTTGCCAACCGACCTGTCCGTTTATACCTTCGTACGTTTTGGTTGTGTCAATCTGCGCTGCGTCTTCGGGGATGTAAACCGTATTGTAACCGATACCCCCGGCGTTATCAAATGGACCCAGGATCAGCCATGCCTCTTCGGTGATGAAGCCGGTTTTTTGAATATGCGCTGTTGCTTTCTCGGGCATATCGTTGTCGCGGTAGAACGCCGCCAGTGCAAGGTGGATGTTTAGGCGGACACTCAGGTTGTCAGGGACGGCATCCATCAGTTTATGCAGCCTATCCATGTAACTTTCTTGGTCCTTGGCAGTTCTGCCGATTTGCGCGATTTGCGAGAATAACCTACGTTCAACATATCCTAACATCATGGTATTTGGGTTGTTTGTGAACGCTTCAACAATGTTTTTCCATCTGTTCTCGAGATAAGTCTGTTCTAATGTCGCGATGTAACGTGCGTTTGCCTCATTGTCTGCGATGCGTTCAACAAATTTCAACACTGTTTCAGAACGCGCTTCTTTGTTTTGAAGTACTTCACCAGATTCAGGATTCCGCGCAGTTGTGAGGACTTCATCCCAGTCCCACAAGAGCACTGTTCCATCTCCGCCCGCGCTCACAAGCGTTTTGCCATCCGGCGAAAATACAAGCGTCTCGACCGCATTTGTATGTCCATCAAGCGTCGTGAGTTTTTTCCCCAATGTCAGGTCCCATAGTTCGATGCCGCCGCTTTGTATAAGTCCGATAACAAGGACGGTATCATCTGGTGAAAATAGTAATGTATTGCCCCAGACATCGGCATCATAGGATATTTCCTTAAAGCCGAGTTGTCTCCGATTTCCCAACAGGCGCAGCTTTTTCATACTTCCGACAGCAAGCAGCGAACCGTCTGATGAGAATGCCACATCCATAATAGGATCCCGATAACGATTGCCTGTCGGGGGTTCTTCTGCAAAGAAGGACGTGAGTGCTTCCCCAGTTTCCGTATCCCACATCTGAACATCTCCACCCATGGTGCCACCGGCAAGTCTTCTACTGTCTGGTGAGAATTCCAAGGTCTTGATGATAGGTCGGTGTTGCTCTTCAGGGGCAGCGTTCGGATCCGAAAGAGATATATCAAGTGTTTCACCTGTCTCTGTATTCCACAGGCGAATTGTACCCGAACGTGTACCTGCTACAGTCTTCGCGTCAGGCGAAAACGTCAGGTCTGAAGCACTACCAGGAACAGACATCAATTCGCGACCCGTGCTGACATCCGTCAAACGCAGCACAGAATCCGACCACGGTTCAGGCGAAGGACTCTCTGTGCCGAAGCTGACGAGTTTCGTGCCATCCGGCGAAAGTGCTAAATCCAGATACCAACCCCGAAACCCTATTATCTCAAGTGTCCTGTTCGTCTGAAGCGTCGTCTTTTGGAAAGTTTTCAGATTCCAGAGCGTGAGTATCCCGTTATACCCGACACTCGCAATCGTGGCACCGTCTTTAAGGAACGTCGCTGCTTCCAAGGATGCTATGTGTCCAGTGGTATGGGTGGATAGCGGTTCCGCTGTCTGTGTGTTCCAGAATCGGATCGTACCATCCGAACTCCCACTGGCAAGCATTTTTCCGTCGGGTGAAAACGCTAATGCCCTGATATCGCTCACGTGCCCCGTACAAGCACCGATCGGTTTACCGGTCGTGGTATCCCACAATTGGACCCTTTTGTCAACACCACCGCTGGCAAGCACTTTTCCATCGGGTGAAAATGCCAACACAGTCGGTTCATTTGTATGTCTTCGGAGCGTGATTGGTTCAGTCTTGTTGGTAATGTCCCATAGTTGTACCGTTGTATCTCTGTTTCCACTGGCGAGTCGCGTACCATCGGGCGAAAACGCCAAGGCGAAAACACTATTCTCATCATCAATCAGTCCGACCAGTTCATCTGGTACCTCAAGTTTTTTTACATTTTCTCTGAGCGTGGATAACTTTTTGCCCGTCCTTGTGTCCCATAACTCAAGGGCTCCGTTATACATGCCGATCGCGATTTTATCTTCTGTGAGCGCGTAGACTTCAAGATGCCCGTAACCCGGTCGTTCTCCTAATTGGTGGACAGTCTGCTTGCCTGTCTCAATATCTAACCGATTTATCGTGTCTCTTGATTTACGCAAACTGATGAGTGTCTTACCATCTCCGGAAAAATGCAGCACCGCAGCAGCAGGCGGCATATTGGGAAATAGGACTTCCCGACCGGTGGCTATCTCCCATAACTCGATTCGGTTCTCCCAACGACTCCCACCAAGATTCGAGAAGTAATCGCCACCACTATTGATAAGGAAACGACCATCGGGCGAAAAGGCGAGCGACCCACATATCCCCAGAAATAGAGATATTTCTTCGCCTGTTTTGGTATCGTACAGCCACACACCGATGTCCGTTCCGACGGCGAGTTGGGCACCGTCTGGTGAAAACTGGATAGCGTTAATATCTCCTTTTCCCAGACGTGCTTTCGCTGCGTTCGGCAATTCCCACTGCGGATAAGTGTCAACAATTTTGTCGGTTTGTGCACCAGCAAACAGTAGTAGGCAGGCTATAAGATAGAGAGTGCACGCAGCGATTATCTGTTTTTCTCGTCCGAACATGTGAGATTTTCCTTATATCAGTTTCCAGAGGATCCGCAGAACCCCTCTCTAACTGGCCACTGGTTACTGGTGACTGGTAACTTCTTCTGAACGTGCTTACCGGGCAGGAGAACGAGCAATGGCACCGCCATTGCGTTAGCATCCTCAGCCTCAGCCGCCCGATGTCTGTACAGGTTCGGTGGTATCTGGCTCTGGCGGTGCTACTGTACTATCAAGGTCTCCATAGCAGAGCGCGAACCCTCCCTTACCGAACCATGAACCCAGCGTCAAGCGGAAATTATCAATGTCGTTGTGGGACAAAAAACCTGTCCGCTTGGTGTGATCGTGCCGCGCAACAAAATAGTGGCGGCCACGCCAGCGCAGTTCACCGTTCATTGAAATGCGATAGGCGGTGTTCGGAATAGGATCCGTATCGTTGGGATTGACATACTCAAGCGGTATCTTAAGTGCCTCAATGAAATCCTCCAACGAGCCACCTTCTTGGTAATAGGCGAGGATGTCGTTCCAATCTGCGAGCCGGACCCCTACGCCTAACGTTTCCTTACACGCCGCTTTGAGGTCACCTGTTTCGTCCAAATCGTGCGCAAGGACGTGAAAGTTTTCGTAACTCGCTGCAATCTGTTTTTTGGGCATTGGTGAAACTCCTTAATAATACCATTTCTGAAAGTCCATACCACATGTCCAACTTGCCTGAAAGGTGCTACAAGCACATTGAAAGGTATCCAATTAGAAATGGTATCACATTATCCGCTAACAGTTTGTAATTTCACTTATAGTTAGTGACGCGTAATCGGTGCGAAAAAGGTGCATTATTTGTTATGCACTCGAATTTACAGGTTGAAACTCGCGTAACGCTAAAAATTCAGATAACAACTCAGACCGCGTTGGAATTGTATTGACGCATTTCATATCAAGGTAAGCCTTTAAGGGCTTCGTCCCAATCCCACACAAGAATTGTCCCATCTTGCCCGGTACTGATCAACGTTTTACTATCGGGTGAGAATACCAACGCCTCCACCGGCCCCGTGTGTCCGTCAAGTGTGGCGAGTTTATTCCCGGTTGTAATATCCCATAACCCAATTTCACCGTTTCTATGTCCAATAGCAAGAACGTTGGTATCTGGTGAGAAGATTAACGCTTCGGCTTGCGCGCGCATTTTCTGAAAACCGATCTTTTTCTCGCCATCTAATGAATGAATCCGTATAAAGTTGCTTCCAACAGCAAGCATTGCGCCATCTAAAGAGAATGCCAAAGTGCTGATAGGATCCCGATTGTGATCTCCTTTCAGCGGCTCTATCTTTCGGAAGAAAGTTAACGCATCTCCGGTTTCCGCATTCCATATCTGTACATCTCCGCTGAAAGTTCCACTGGCAAGCCTTTTCCCGTCGGGTGAGAACTCTAAAGCATTAATTACATTCTCCAATGTTGCATCAGTCTCATTGGTCGGATCTACATGGGAAACATCAAGCGTTTTACCAGTCTCTGTATCCCATAAGTGAATACTAACCCCATTTTCAAAGACTACCGTTTTTCCATCAGGTGAAAACGCCAAAATTCTACCACTCCCATTCGTCTCTGTCAACTCACGTCCGGTTCTGACCTCTGTTATGCGAATGACCTCATCTGACCTCGGTGTAGAAATCGAGTGACCGAAACCTGCTGCAAAGAATATATCACCTTTTGTGCCGGTACTGGCGAGTTTTGTGCCATCCTACGAAAATGCTAAACCCAGTAACAAATCCCGATCTCCTGCCATCTGGAGAGAGGTTTTTTCTGATGTCTTCAGATCCCAAAAGGTAAGTGCGCCGTTAAATGCGACGCTGGCAAACGTAGAACTATCTTTAAGGAAAGTCCCTGCTTTCACCCATTGTGTATGTCCAGTGATAGGCGTTAATAGTGGGGCCCCAGTTGCGGTATCCCAAAAAAGGATTGTGCCATCTGTACTACCACTTGCAAGCGTGCTGCCATCAGGGGAAAATGTTAGTGCAGCAATACTACTTAGATGTCCAGTAAGCGCTGTGAGCGGTTCTCCAGTGGCGGTATCCCATAAATTCACTGTCTTATCAGTACTTCCACTGGCGAGCATCTTTCCATCTGGAGAAAAGGCTAACACGTTTATCCAACCAGTGTGTTTTCGTAGGATGGTCGGCTCGTCGTTGTTGGTTGCGGTATCCCATAATCGTACCGTTGTATCCGGACTTCCACTCGCGAGTCGTGTGCCATCGGGCGGAAAAGCCAAAGCCAAAACAGGTCTGTCGGGCGGCGGATCCTGGTTCTCTACGGCATGTCCACTGAGAGTGGTTAGTTTTTTACCAGTCGTTGTGTCCCACAAGCGGATCTTACCGTCTATCTTTCCGCCTGCCACTCTATCATGCGTAAATGCATAAACTTCAATAATATGTCCCAAAGAGTCGGGTTGTCCATCAAGATTCGTCACATCCCGCTCGCCTGTTTCGATATCTAACCTGCTAATTGTGGCACCCCAGCTGTCCACACTGACAAGCTTTTTGCCATCCTCGGAGAAACGCAACGCTGTAGCAGGACGAGATTCACTGGTGGATGAGATTTTCCTGCGGGTGGTTATTTCCCACAGGTGAAGTTCCCTTCCCCAAAGTTTACCAAACCCGCCATTTGCCAGAAAACGACCATCGGGTGAAAATGCAAGGGATTCACATATCCCCGGGAATAGTGCAATCTCTTTACCTGTTTTCGCGTCATAAAGCCATATCCCCATATCGTTACCCACAGATAGTTGGGTGCCATCCGGTGAAAACTGTATATCATTAATTCCACCCTTTCCTAAACGCGCTTTCGCGGCTTTTGGTAGTTCCCATTGTGTGTAATCTTCCACTATTTCGTCTCCTTGTGCCTCTGCAATTGCCGCAGGCACTTTATTTTACACAAGCCCTATTTGAATGTCAATAGTAACTATGTGATACCACAGGGCCATTCGATTTTAAGAAATTATTGGGTTTTATGTCTTTTTTTCCAGGATCCGGTGCGAAATGCTGCGACAGGCTGCGAAAATTTCAGCGTTTTGTCATAATACATAACATAAATTAAGTATTATCACCTGCGAATGCGAAAAGGACAACACCAAAAACGGACAATTGAATGACCCTGCTTCTGTACGGAAAATTCCTTTTCAAAAAAGAAGGTGTGTGGTATAATAAAATTGTGTTCAAGTGCGTCCGTGGACGCGCTTGCCTGAGGCAGTACAGAAAAATTGAGACCCAAAAAACATTATGCTAAAACCGAAACCCGGTATTGACACGATTCAACCGTATCAGGGTGGTAAACCGATTGAAGAGGTCCAACGCGAGTTGGGCATCACCGATATTATCAAACTGGCATCGAATGAGAACCCGCTCGGTCCGTCACCGTTGGCGGTGCAAGCGATTGCGGAGCGTGCCGCACAGGTCCACCTCTATCCCGACGGGAACGCCTACTACCTTAAAAAGGAACTCGCAGCACATATCGGGGTTTCCGCTGAACACCTGATTTTGGGGAACGGCTCAAATGATGTGCTACAGTTAATCGCTGAGGCATACATCGCTCCGGATGATGAAGTTATCTATGCGGTGGGCGCATTCGTCGTCTATAGCCTTGTGACGAAGTTATGCAGTGCAACGGCTGTCGTTGTGCAGATGGTAGATGATACACACGACCTCACCGCTATGGCAGCAGCGATCACCGATAAAACAAAGGTCGTCTTCATCGCGAATCCGAATAACCCAACTGGGACGATGGTCACGGCGGACGAGACCGCGGCGTTTATGGAACAGGTGCCTTCAGACGTGCTTGTCGTTTTTGACGAAGCCTATTATGAATATGTTGCCCGTTCGGACTACCCGCAGACGTTACCCTATGTTCTGGAGGGACGCAACTTCATCATCACCCGAACATTTTCTAAAATTTATGGGCTTGCAGGGCTGCGTATCGGCTATGGCATCGCGCCCCCGCCGTTAATTGAGACGCTCAATCGGGTACGGCAGCCGTTTAATTGCAATTTGATCGGACAAGCAGCGGCGCGCGCTGCACTGAAAGATGCGGATCACGTTACGAAAAGCCAGAAAAGCAACGCAGCCGGAAAAATGTTCCTCTATAAAGCGTTTAACGACATGGGGCTTCGTTATGTCGAAACGGAAGGCAATTTCATCATGTTGCACGTGGCACAGTCGGGAGCAGACATCGCTAATGCACTCCTGAAACAAGGGGTCATTGTGCGTTCCATAGCAGGTTATGGTTATCCAAATGCAGTCCGTGTAACGATTGGCACACAACAAGAAAACGAAAAATTTATCAAGGCATTAAAAGTTGTCAGTTGTTAGTTATCAATGTTAGAAAGTGTGCGAAAGTTTCAAAGTGTTCTAAAGTTATGAAACGCCAAGCAAGAGGTTCTTTCAACTTTAGCTCACTTTACAGACTTTAGGAACACTTCATGGACTTTACAAACCTCTTAACTGACGACTGACGACTGACAACTGATAACTATAAAAGATATGAAAGAACTTGTACAGATCAGCAACAAACGCCCTACACGGCAAATCATGGTAGGAGACATCCCGATCGGCGGCGGCAGTCCTATCTCTATCCAGACGATGACAACGACACTGACCCACGATGTCGATGCCACGTTGGCACAGATAGAACGGTGTACAGAGGCAGGCGCGCAGATTGTCCGTGTCGCTGTCCCTGAAGAACCCGACGCGAAGGCACTGGGCACACTGGTGAAACGTGCACCCGTTCCCATCGTATCGGATATCCATTTTAACTACCGCTATGCGCTTGCTGCCGTGGACGCAGGCGTGGCAAAAGTGCGCATCAATCCGGGCAATATCGGTAACGAGGAACGGATCGCGGAGGTCTTGTCTGCAGCGAAAGCAGCGAATATCCCAATCCGTATCGGCGTTAACGAAGGATCGCTTGAAAAAGATTTGTTAGATAAATATCCGTCACCGACAGCCGAGGCGTTGGTGGAGAGTGCGATGCGGCACGTCAGTATCTGTGAGGAACACGACTTCAGAGACATCGCTATCTCTGTTAAATCGAGTGATCCGATTCGGATGATTGCGGCGAATCGCCAACTTTCAGCGAAAGTGCCGTACCCGTTACATCTCGGTGTGACGGAAGCCGGAACACCGCGGCGTTCGCATGTCAAATCAACACTCGGCATCGGTACACTGCTGCTCGAAGGTATCGGTGATACCATCCGTATCTCAATTACCGGTGACCCTGTTGAGGAAGTCTTGACGGCGAAAGAACTCCTACGCGCACTCGGTATGGCGGATGACATGCTCGACGTTGTCTCCTGTCCGTTCTGTGGGCGTGGCGATCCGAATGCAGGTTATGAGAACATCGTCGCTGTTGCCGAGGAACTGCTGGAAAAACACGGCATCAACATTCCGGTGGCGGTGATGGGTTGTGAAGTCAACGGACCGGGTGAAACGCGCAACGCTGAAGTCGGCATCCACTTGGGCGGTAAGGAACTCGCAGTCCTAAAAGTCCGTGGTGAACGCGTCCGCACCTTCCGCGGGAGAGACGAGGTCAATCCAGAGTTTTTGGCGAACGCACTATTAGAGGCAGCACAGCAACTACAGGCATCTCAGATTGATAAAACTTCAGAAGGATAAAGATGAAGGATTTTCAGCAGCACATCCAAAAAGCGGTTCGATTGATTCCCGTTCAAATTGGATTGCTCGCGTTATTTTTCTCTGTTTACCATCTGCTTTTGAAATATATTATGCGCGAGACTGGCCTTGACTTGGGGGCAGTCGGGTATAACACGCATGTTGTACCCCTTTACGCCCAACCGAGTTTTGACTTGAGTTTGTGGATATTGCCTGCTTTGGTTGTGTGTGTTGGTTTCCTCTATCTCTGTCACAGATACCTCTTGTCGGATATATCGGATCGACGCTTAATCAGCATAGCGATCGTCTGTTTCATCGCAATTAACATTAGTGTTGCCCAAATTGACGGATACCGAGAGATTGGGACAGAAGACGCGAAAAAGCGAGTCTTAACGCTTTTGGAACCGTATACGCGGACTTCATTAGAATATTACGGGGACGTGCCCCGGGTAGACGAACTTGGCCCCCGCAGGTTCCTAAAAGATTATACTAAACCGGAATTGTGGGATGAACTCTCTGGACACACGCGCACCCATCCGCCGGGCGGTGTGCTTTTCTTATGGCATGTCAGTGGGCTCTTCGGTTACAATCTCATATCCGCATCTTTAATCACTATCCTCTTTACCGCACTTACGGTGATACCGATCTACCGACTCGCGGATATGCTTTACGGCAAAAAGGTCGCACATTACGCACTCCTCCTTTTTCTCATCACCCCCAATTTTGTGATGTTCACTGGCACGTCAATGGACGGTCCCTTCAGCGTTTTCCCGATCTTGAGCGTTTACCTCTTTTATCTCGCACGAGAGCGAGAGACCCTACCCGATCAGAAATGGAATGAATTCCGTCCCTATAGTTTATTCACAGGCCTCTCACTCGCGCTTGGGATGTTTATGACGTATTCTACGGTCGTTGTCGGTGTGTTTTTCTGCGTTATCGCCTTATTGGAACGGAAACGGTTCGGGCAGTATCTGAAGGTACTGCTCTTCGCGAGTTCAGGATTCATCGGATTTTACCTCTTCCTCTTCGTCCTGACTGGATTCCGTCCGATTGAAGCACTCTGGGCAGCGATCAAAAAAGACGAGATAGGGATGGGCACCGGGTACGAAAGCGTCGGACGCTATTTCCATCTGAGTTTTGCCAACCTTTTTGCCTTCCTTATCGGTGTCGGATTTCCAATAACAGCTGTCTATCTGCGGCAGCTTGTCTCGGTGATAAGAGAATGGCGGCAAGATGCCCTTGCATCCGAACAGGACATCGGTGAACCTCGGACACTTTGGATCTTCCGGCACGAAACCGTGGACACTTTTGTCATCGGGTTCCTCATTACACTCCTCTTTTTCACATTCTCGACCCTGTTTACGATGGAAGTGGAGCGTATCTGGATTTTCATGGTACCGTTTTTTGTCATTCCGGTTGCCAAGCACCTCACAGCGCGTCCGATGGCAGATTCCTATTGGGTTGCGGGGATACTCGTCGCGCAACTCATCATTGGAGAAGTCCTGCTTTACACATATTGGTAGCAGAGGAGCCATCAGGGGTCAGTAGTTGTCAGTTTTCAGTTCGGTTTTCTCTCACTGCGAGGCATGAAAAACCTTTCAGTTTTAAGAGTTATCAGTTGTCAGTCATCAGTTTGCCTCGCAGTGAGAGTTAAAGAGGGTTTCTGTGACGGATACAGCAAACGGGACTGTCACAAGGTGACTCTTAACTGAAAACTGAAAACCAATAACTGATAACTATTCCCTCTGACAACTGATAACTCTTAAAACTAAAAATTAATAATGCGGATTCTTTACATCATTGATTCCATGACAAAAGACGGTGCCGAATCCCAGCTCCTCAAGACATTAGCGCGGTTACCGCCAGAACAGTATGAAGTATCTGTAGTGCTGAGCCGTGCTGAGGGGGAACGCGTGGCGGAGCTCTCTGCTCTGCCTTGCGTCCGAGAGGTTACCACACTCACGGCGAGAGACAAACGTCGGCACCTACTGGAAAAAGCGTTCACCATAGCTGGTATTGTCAGCGCACTTAAACCCGACATCGTACACAGTTGGCTCTGGTATTCCAATTTCCTCTGTGGACTTTCTCGTAAGTGTGGCTTTTGGCGGCGTGTCCCGTTTGTCGCCTCACAACGTGGCGATTATCACGCCCGATATGGCAAATTCCGGCTCTGGCTCACCGAAAAGGTTATCTATAACACCGCCGATGTCCTACTGACGAATTCCGAACCGATTCAACGCTTTCTCTGCCAGCGGTATCCAGCCAAGAAGATTCATAGCATTCCTAATCTATTAGAATTGCCGACCGAGGTATGGGCGCGGCGGAAACCAACACCTGAAACCGAGGAAAAGCTAATCGTCAGTGTCGGACGCTTCGCACCCGAAAAAGGGCATAGTTATCTAATAGAGGCGTTAAACCTACTGAAGGAACAAAATATTGCATGGCGATGCATGTTTCTCGGTGAAGGTGAACTGGCGGCAGAACTCCGCGCACTTGTGGAAGAATATGGACTCTCAGCACAGGTGACGTTCTCCGGTTTTTGTGAGGAGGTCTTTTCTGTACTGCTAACGGCTGATGTCTTTGTCCTTCCGTCACTCCACGAGAGTTCACCGAATGCCCTGATTGAAGCGATGGGAATCGGGATGCCGTGTATCGCATCGGATGTCGGGGGCATCGTAGACCTTGTTGAAAACGAGGCAAACGGCGTTCGGGTTCCTCCGAAGGATCCACCTGCGTTAGCAGCGGCACTGCAACAGGTATTGACCGAACCTGACTTTGCTGAGAAATTGGGCAAAAACGCGCGCACAACGATCCAGCGGAAATTCGACACTACCGAATCTATGCAGAAATTGGAAGATGTTTATAGGTTGCTATACGATGGTGATCGGCTTGATCGGAAACCCGTTTTGACAACGGAAAAAACGGAGCAGAAACCCAATAGCTAAAAAAATGACAAAATGGCATTCCGATTACATTCAGAACGCTTACCGTGAACTAAAACACGGCGCGACACGAAAACTACTGGATACACTGAATATTGATGCGACCGGTAAGAGAGTCTTGGATGTCGGATGCGGACCGGGGAATCTCCTTGTCGCACTTTCCTCCGATGCACCGGAACTCCTCATTGGGGTTGATGTAGACGAGACCTTCTTGGTGTTTGGACGTTCTCAAATCCAAAATTCAATAGATCCATCTTCTGTTGTTCCGACCTTGCTCCGTGCCTCGCTTCCAACTTTGCCGTTCGCAGACCAAACTTTTGATCTCGTAACCTGTCTCCTCGTCATGCCACACGTCCCTGATGATCGTGTTGCTTTGACTGAACTTACACGCGTCCTGAAACCGGGCGGCACGCTCGCTATTTCCGGACACGGCTTAGGGTTTCCACTCCGTTACCTCAAACGCTTCAGGCTAAAACCGTTGCAGATGTATCTCGCCAGTCTCATTTATAGATGGACTGGAAAAAAATGGATACGAAACACACTCCAGAACGATCAGAAAATTTGTGCCCTCTTGGACAGTATCGGTGTCGTACCAGAGATGCGCCACTACAATCAAAAAATTCTTGGATGTGTCGCAACTTATTGGATTAAGGCAATTAAAAGCGATACCAACCCTAAAGCCACGCAGTAGTAGGAAAACAGAGAAAATTTTCCTCGGTTTAGCACGACCAATAGAAACCGCAACGCGATATAACCGACTATAAACGAGGCGAGCATCCCCGCTCCCATAATGTATAGGGGTATAGTAGTGTCTCCGACATCTCGGATTTTCAGCACGACGGCACCGAGTATCGCCGGAATTGAGAGAAGAAAGGAGTATTCCGCAGCCGCTTTGGCTGGAATTCCCAAAAACAGAGCCAGCGAGATGGTCGTGCCGGAGCGAGAGATACCGGGGGTAATTGCGAATCCTTGTGCGATCCCGATGAGCGGTGCGTGCCACGTCTTCAATTTCTGAGTTGAAGTATCAGAACTATCTACGCCCTGTCTGCGAAGTCGAGGCAATTGCAAAATAACACCCGTGAGAATTAACATGATGCTCACAAGTCGAACTTCATCGAAAAAAGACTCCAATTCACTCTTGAACAGCACTGCGATGACACCGGTCGGAATAGAGCCGAGCAGTATCAGCCATATAAACTTGAGTTCAGGGGATGTATTGAACCTTGAACTCGGCTTTCGCCAAAATTCAGTGTCCACGAGTGTAGAAACGCCGCCTATCGCTAACTTGCCTATCGCTTCACGATAGACGACAAGCACAGCCGCTAACGTCCCGACATGGAGCATCACATCGAAAAAGACGAGTGGTTCCTTCAATCCGAGGAACTGTTGTGCCAAAACGAGGTGTCCTGAGCTGCTAATGGGTAGGAATTCGGTTAAGCCTTGTAAAATACCGAGAAGAATCGCTTCAAGAAGTGTCATGCCGTTATTGTAGCACTTTACGCGCTAACCCGCAAGTCGAAATTCCCTTATTCTGCTCATAACAGAAGGATTCGGTGGTTACAAAACATATCTACGAACTCCGCTAAAAGCCAACCACTGACAACTGATGACCAGCAGCTAAAAACCAAATATGCGTTGACACTGTTACCCACTTATGTTAGAATTACTTTAGTTAAAACACTGAAGGAGGGTATGGAGATGCTTAGAAGTATGATCGTATTAGGGCTCTCAGCAATCTGTGTATTTGCTGTTACGCTCTCTTATGCTGTTGAGGAAGAGGACATCCTTGTCTATTACTCTTTTGACAAACTGAATGGCAACAAGGTTACTGACGATTCCGGCAACTTGAACGAAGCTGAACTCGTTGGCAAAGGCTCGCTCGTTGATGGGGCATTCAAGAAAGGGATACGTCTCAATGGTGGTGTCGTTCAGATGGCTGCGAATGATTTTATCGTTCCGATCGGCGAAAAGGGAGTCATCACGATGGAAGCGTGGTTTTACCTTAATGCACACAACGCATACGATGGGATTATCTCGATTGAAGCCGCAGCAGCTGGATGTTGCGAATACCGAATTATGGTCAACCCCAATTTCAACCCGTTCTGGGATGCCGGTCATCATGCTGACAAAAGTCTCGGAAACTTCCAATTTGAATTAGATGAGTGGTACCATTACGTGATGGTTGCCGATGGTAAAGATGGTAAAATCTATATCAACGGCGAGTTTATCGGTGAGCAGCCAGAGAATTTTGATTTGCCTGAGCATAAAGAGGCAGCGATTTACATTGGTGCAGGCGAAAACCCGAACCTCCACAAAGTCGAGGACGCTATTATTGATGAAGTCGTCATATACGCCGCGGCGTTGACCGAAGAGGAAATTCAAGCATCAATGGAAATGAGCGTACCCGGTGTGCTTGCAGTTGAGGTACATGACAAGTTGGCAGTGACATGGGGAGAACTGAAAACCGATTTCTAACACTATTATTTTTTGGGTGAGACACATTCGTCTCACCCACACCTATACTGATTCGGAGACGCTATGAAACTTGGATTTTTATCAAAAATTTTTGAAGGCGCGTTGAGCATCGAAAAAACATACAACGAATGTGATAAGGCAATTGGACAACTGAAAGCCTACAACGAAAAGCGCAAACAGCCAGATTTTCGTATTTCAAATGAAGAGAAGGCCGATTTAGACGCTATTGTCAACACTGCGCTTGAGAATGCAACCCGTATCGTTGATAAAGAAGGTGAGCGGAACTGGCCAGGCGTATTTCGGGAGATGCATAAGAATCTCGCAAGCCTCTATTTGGAGCTTGACGAACACGATAAAGTTCGGGCGGCGTGTGAACGCTTACAAGACTATGGTGAAGTCGGCAAACTGGATGCCGAAGAGGTTATGCAAAGCCTCAAAGAAAAAGAGGATTCTTAATATTCCTTGCGGTTCGGTAAGGGAGGCTGGAGACTTCACATTCCTTTACGTAGACCTGAAGAAACACCGGATTTAGTCTGGAAATAGACTGGATTTAGTCTGGGGTTAGACTAAATCCGTTCCTTGTATTACATTGCAAAAACCCTTCCACTACGTTTCAGGCTACGCACTTTGGAAAAAAACAAGAAAGGAGGAAGGCAAAAGCACTTCTTAAAGCAAATTTTGGAAAAGCCATCAGTTATCAGTTAAAAGTAGGTTTGATTAACCGATAACCTCTTGTAACTGACGACTGAAAACTATAAAAATGCAGTTCCTGAACCCTGCCGCGTTTTATCTATTGGGATTCGTCCCGATTGTCGTGGTGCTTCACTTCCTAAAATTGCGCCGCTACACCCACCGTGTCCCGAGCATTATGCTTTGGCTCTCCACTGATGAAGACCGGAGAGCGAATATCCCTTTCCAACGACTCCGGAACCTGCTGCTTCCTCTTCTGCAAGTCCTGTTTTTGTTGCTTGTCACCTTCAGCGTAGCGCGTCCAGCATTGCGTAGACCCGGTCTTATGCCGGGACGGGCAATTCTCATCATTGACAACTCCGCGAGTATGTTGGCAACAGAGGGCGGACAAACCCGTCTCGCCTTGGCAAAACAGGCGGCACTGGACCATATAGAACAGGTCTCAGCAGAGGGCGGAATGATGCTTATGCTGACAAATGCCGCAGCTATCCAAGAAGCCTTCACAACGGATACAGCCAAACTCCAGCGCGCAATAGAAAATATCCCGCAAAGCGAGGCACCACGCAATCTCCGACCCGTCTTTGATGCTGCAATGCACTATGCAGAGTCACCACAAGACGAAGTCTTCTTTATTAGTGATAATTTTCAAAACTTGCCAGATATATCGCTGCCAGTTCATAAAATCGGAGTCGGCGGTGCAGCGGAGAATGTCGGGATTGTTCATTTCAACGTTGAAGTCGTAGCGGACAAGTACAAGGTCCTGATCGGTGTCCGAAATTTTACGGATGCTCCCAGAGAATTGGACGTTCAATTGGCGGTAGAAGGCGAACCCTTTGATGAGAAAACAGTGTCTATCCCTCCGGACAAAACTAAATCTATCCTGTTTTCGGGCGATCCGATCGGTTTAGAGGGGCGGGTTATGAGTGCACACCTTCAGTTAGAGGACGACTTTGTAGTTGATAATAGTGCCTCTGCACTCCTATCCGGTGTTTCGCCATTGCGGATCCTGCTTGTTAGTGACAATCAAAAGTCTTTGTTGCCTGCATTATTAACGACCTACGGAAAACACGTAGAAGTCCTTCAGGTTATCCCTGCGGATTATCACGGCACCGGGAACGCACATATCGCAATCTTTGATGGTGGCACACCTGCTGGACGCGAAGCTTTTAGTGGTCCTACTGAAGTTGCCTCTGGAACACACTTGATCTTTGTCAATCCCGGCAGCAATCTACCATTTGTACCAGAGGATGCTCGTGGTGTTGAGGAGGTTACGGCACCTGTGCGCGTTATCAAAACAGATGAAACCCATCCGCTCATGGTAGATGTGTCACTGCAAGAGTTACAGGTGATTAAATCTACCCACCGGGCGTTGCCGCTCTTAGGACATTCGCTTGTAGATACAGAAAAGGGATCATTGATATGGATCGGTGAGAAATCAGGCAGTCACTTTGTTGTTTTTGAGTTTGATGCATTCAACTTTGATGTATCAAGACCGGAAAGCCATACCCTCGCTCTGACTATCCCGGATGGTCCGTTATTTTTCTATCACTGTTTAGCATGGTTAGAGGCGAGAAGTACCACGCTCCAACCCGTGGTATTTCAAGAGGGACAGACCCGACATGCCTTCCGGACAGGAGAACACGTGCGCATTGCCTCTATCGCGGAGGACACTACCCTTCAGGTGCAGAAACCTGATAAACGGATGGTTCCAGTGCGCGATTCCATATTTACCGATACAGATCAGGTTGGGGTCTATACCCTCTATGCTGATGACAGGCACCTTGAACGGTTTACGATTAATCTGCTGGACGCGAGCGTGTCGGCACTTTCGCATCCTGTTATAGAACAGGATACAAATGGAACAGTCCCCATGATGGAAGGCGGATTGCAGCCCCTGACGCAGGAAGTGTGGCGTTGGTTCGCGCTTATGGCGTTCCTGCTCCTCCTACTGGAGTGGTGGTTCTACCACCGAAATACCCTATAGCACTGAAGAAACAGGTAGGACTTGCGCTACGATTAATTTTCTTCAACATCTATCAGATCAAATACCTCCTGGATAAACTCGGCTTTCGGTATCACGCCTCCGAAACGTCCAACGTTCTTTCCATCTTGGAAGACAAGATAAGTAGGATGTCCTATAAACCGGTATTTTTGAATTGTTTTCGGATTGTTGCCTGAATTCAATTTCGCGACGACAAATGTGTCCTTGTATTCTAAGGCAATTTCGGCGACAACTGGCGCCATTCTTTGACAGAACGGTCATCCATCTTTATAGGACTCAACCACAACAGGAAGCGTAGATTCAAGTACAAGAGTGTCAAATGTTTCATCGGTGACTTCAAAGGGGATGCCATCGTATGCACTGGCGGTCGTAAAAGTAATATTGATATCCGTTTCGTTGCCAGCAGCGTCTTCAACTTTCCCCGCAATAACGTATGTAGTTTCCGGGTCAAGCTCTTTGCCTTTGACGAGTTCAAGAGTCGCTTTATTACCTTCGACTTTACCAAGCCAACCGACATCATCGTCGTTTTCGGTTTGCAGTGCGATGGTACCACTTACCGCTTCGCTGAACTCGACTTCAATCAATGCGCTACTGTTAATCGCTTCGGCATCAACGTCTGTATCGCCATCGTTGATAGTTCCACCAGTGATTGAAGGTACCTCGGTATCCGGTTCGGCGACTGTGTAAGTAAACTCTAAACTTCCATCTGCCCATGTGATCGTCAACACCAGTGTACCGGGTGTGAAAGGCCCCCTGATTGTGACAGTATTATCGGCGGTTGTAGCGGTGCCTTCACTGACGGTAACGTCCTCTGGTGGATTGTCAAAAGTCAGGGTGATGGTACTGTCCACGGTCAGCTGCGACTCGATTGTAGGATCTATACTCACGAACGCCACAGGCTGATGTATGGTATAGTCAAGAGTTTTGGAACCATCTGCCCAAGTGATCGTCAACGCCAGTGTACCGGGTGTGAAAGGCCCCGTGATTGTGACAGTATTATCAGTGATTGTAGCAACGCCATCACTGACAGTAACGTCCTCTGGTGGATTGTCAAAGGTCAGTGTGATGGTTTCGTTCGTAGTAATTTCTGTCCCGCTTTCTGGGTCTGCACTCACAAAGTCCGAAGACTGACGTATGGTATAGTTGAAAGTTTTGGAACCATCTGCCCAAGTGATAGTTAACTCAAGGGTACCGGGTGTGAAAGGTCCCGTGATAGTCACAGTATTTCCATCAGTTGTAGCGACACCTTCACTGACGGTAACGTCCTTCGGTGAATGATCAAAAATCAGTGTGATGGTATCGTTTGTGGTAATTTCTGTTTCGCTTTCTGGATCAGCACTGACAAACTCCGCTGGCTGACGGACGGTATAGTTGAGCGTTTCGGAACCATCTGCCCAAATAATCGTCAACTCAAGAACACCCGGTGTAAAGGGACCTATGATTGTGACAGTATTACCAGTGATAATAGAGATGCCTTCACTGACAGTAAAGTTCTTTGGTGAATGATCAAAAATCAGTGTGATGGTATCGTTTGTGGTGATTTCTGTTTCGCTTTCTGGATCAGCACTGACAAACTCCGCTGGCTGACGGACGGTATAGTTGAGCGTTTCAGAACCATCTGCCCAAGTGATCGTCAACGCCAGGGTGCCGGGTGTGAAAGGTCCCGCGATTGTGACGGTATTATCAGTGACTGTAGCCGTACCTTCACTAACAGTAACTGCCTCTGGTGGATTGTCAAAAGTCAGGGTGATGGTGTCGTCCACAGTAATCTCGGAGTCAATCGCGGGGTCCACACTCACGAACGCCACAGGAGGTCTGACAGTTTTGCCAAGATGGTTCGCGACAAGGACCAAATCAAGGATATTGACATTATCATCACCGTTGACATCTGAGTTCAGAGGCTGATCTGCAGTGGATGTCTCGCCGAAGTCCGAAGCGACCAGCACCAGATCGAGGATGTCTATCATTCCATCAGCATTGACATCAGCTGCCCTCAAAATCTCAATATCGGTATCTTCTTCGGCGTAACTTGCTGTTAAAACGAACAGTGCTAAACTCAGTGTTAGCAATGAACAAATCAATTTTTTCATGGATTTCCTTCCTTATCCTTAAAATTCCTATTCAGTTTCTTCAATCTCTAAGATGCTGAGAATTTGCTGCACCAGTTTAGCACTCGGCATCGCGCCAATAAATCTACCTACAATCTCTCCATCTCTGAATACGATATAGGTAGGTGTTCCGCGAATTCGATATTCGACTGTTTTTTCTTCTTGGGTATTCACGTCCAACTTGGCGAACGTGAAGGTATCTCGATATTCTAATGCTACCGCTGGGACCACAGGCTTCATCAGTATACAGTATATTCAGAACTCAGATTTGAATTCTACAACGATAGGGAGTTCGGAACCCAGGATAATGTCGTCAAAAGTCGCATCGGTAACTTCAAATGGGATACCGGATGTTTTGCCGAGGAAACTTGCAGCAAGTACCAAATCAAGGATGTTCACCGTGCCATCGCGATTGATGTCCGGATTAGGAACCTGATCCGCAGTGGGCATCTTACCCAAGTGTGAGGCAATGAACGTCAAATCAAGGATGTTCACGAAGCCATCGGCGTTGACATCAGAGGCACTCCGAGCATCGAAATCCTCATCTTCTGTATAACCGTTGGTCAAACCGATCAGTGTCAAACTTACTGTTAGTAGCAAAACAGCAATTTTTTTCATGGTTTGTTTTTTCCGAAGGGATTCCTGTTTATGAACGATGCCATTCCTGTACCGCTTCCGGGATCGCCTGAAGGTTTTCAATAGTAGTCTGAAGTGGAATCGCACACTCCGGTCCAATAAGTGGGACACCAGCATCAAGGTTTTTTATCACTTCTGCTTTAACGTCTTCCGGTTCTTTAGCAAACAGTGTTTCAGGATTGTTAATGTTCCCGATAAGCGCAATCCGTTCTTTCACGATGTCCATGGATTCTTGGGGTTCGTTTTTGGAATCATAATGGAAAGCTGCCATACCGGTTTGTGCGATGTACTCCATTCTGTCAACCGTGCGTCCGCAGATGTGCAATATTAGAGGGATTGGAATACGCTCAACGAATTCGATGTGAAGATCACGGAGATAGCGTTGGTAGTATTCGCCGCTGACCAGGTCCCCTGTGGCGTGGTCTGGAAGCGTGAGCGCATCGGCACCCGCCTCAATTTGTGCAACACCGAATTGCACCGTGGCTTCCTTCATCCGATCAAGTGCGAGTTTCGTTTTCCCTGGATCATCAAGCGACAACAATAGGAAAGGTTCAACGCCGAAACAGTGATAACCGAGCGACCACGGGCCCATCGTTTTTCCGATAACGGCAACTTCATCCCCGTATTCTTTCTTTAAGATTTTAATCGCCTCCAGCACACATCGGGTGTCTGGATGTGTTAAAAAATCGTCTGGAATAACGATGTCATCGACATCTTCCCAAATCGGCTCCCGCATTCTAACGGTGGGCCAGTTATCTTTCTGTTCCCACTGAATCTTACACCCGAGGGCACTGGATTCTTGGATAATCGTGAAGACGGGCATGATAGTGTCAAAGCCGAGTTCCGTGTATCCGGTAGCGGCGAGACGTGCCATCAGTTCCGGCTCTCGATTTGCTTCGGGGAAGGGGGCCCTCACGAGATCCATAAGTTCGACGGTTGCGACGGAGGTCGGATTACAGACAGGGGTTCGGTCGGTCGGTTCGTTGCGAAGCGCGGCGAGTACACGTTCGCGACCGGTCATTGCCTTTTGCATCTTCGGTTTCCTTTATGTCTGTTGGCTCGGTGCGGCGAGTACACCGCGTCCAGCTTCCATTTCTTCTTCACGCAAGACGACTCTAACATTTGGGGCACGCATCAGCAGGAGTCCGATGAGGGCATCGTGCGACTGCGCACAAGCAAAAGCGACAGTGTCTTTATTATCCGTTTCAATGCTTTCCATTTCACCCAATTTCATCAACCCACCCGCAATCGCTGAGACCCGTCGAGCCGCACCTCTCCCTTCGCTTTCTGCTGTAACCCGGTAGATGCCTTTTCCGCTTGAATCCACTATAATAGTGAGTTTCGATTTCTTATCGAGTATGTTGAGTGGACGTGGTTCAACAAAGGTGGCTGATGTGAGTTTACAGGCTTCCAAAAAGACGCGGCGACACGCGGCTTCGTGGGCACTATTACAGGCGAAATAGAGCAAACCGTCAGGAGTTCTCAGCATTCCACCGAGTGTTTGCATCGCCTTTATCACGCTTTCGATTCTCTCGGCAGCACCTGAAATCTGACTGTAGGTATGCACTAAGAAAACAGGGAAATCTTTACCTGTCGTTGCGTCAACTGTCTGCTGGCGATAGAGACCTATAGTGATGTCGTGGAAATGTGGATCAATGGGTATGAGTTCAATACGTCTGCCGATATCAACAACGCGTCGCATAAGTGTCCCTTTGCCCCGTTAGCGGCGCACTAATCGGCCGCCGTAGTGCTTTTCATAGATGTACTTATAAGCCTGTTCAGAGAGTCTACGTAAGATATAAGCGCGACGGTTCTTCCAATCATAAAAGGATTGCCACCGATTTCTGCGGTTTGTCTTCGTCCGGTCCTCCATCAATCCGATGAAGATGTAAGGTCTTGCCCTACCTTGCGGGTCCCGAAGAACCAATACGCCACCGTCACCTACCAATCCGTAGACGGTTCCAGTTTTGTTATAAACTTCCACTGAAGTAGGGATATAGGTCTGTTTATAGATATAATCCCCATTTTTGAGCTTGAAGTACCACTTCATTTTTTCAGGAAAGGGGAGTTTCCCTTGCCACAGCCGCAAGAAAAATGTGCTTAGGTCGCGGGCGGATGTCATGTTTCTATAAGTCCGTCCGCCATACGGGATATATTCCACAATCTGAGTCTGCTTAAAGTACGGATAATTGCTGCGCAGTATTTTATTTACTCGCGCCGGCCCACCGAGCAATCGAATGAAGTAGTTAGTTGACGAATTTGAACTCCACTGGATCATATTCGTCAGATTACGTTTGTTTACAGTCGTATGTTTTTTCCGCCCGTATTTGACTTCGTGGAAATAGGCGAGCATCACAAAATTCTTAATGAGTGAGGCTGCCATCATCTGCCGATCTTCGTTGATCGACACTAATTTTCTGTTTTTTGATATATCGTAGACCACGAAGCTAGTCCGGTCGGTTGATGCCAAGATTTTTCGGCTACGGCGGCTTTTGATATAACGTTCAAAGTCAGCCTCCAAAGGCGAATCAATCGTACTTCGGTATTTACTCGGGATGTTCCGGTATGTACCCGATGCCTCGGTAAATATCGGGAGCAATAGCGCGATGCTCCAACAGATCAAAAGTATTACTAACTTCCGTATGTGTCTAAACATGCTGCTGACCTGTTCCTTTCTCTTTTTCATCCTTAATGGATCGAGATAATATATTATGAATGCGAGAATATGTCAGGGTTGCAAATTATTTCGTGTTTATGATTGGTAATTCGTAGCATGCTGCCTCGCCGTCATTCCGTACAAGAAGGTAGCGACCCGCAAGTGCAGGCGTGTTCCATGTCTTACCTGTTAATGCTGCAAAACGTGCGTGTTCAATATGGCGTTCTGGGTTAGGTTCAATGAGGACCACGTCACCCGATTCGGTTGTTACCAGCAGGACATCCGAAATTAGCAATGTCTGACCGTGCCCGTACCTACCACGTTTCCATTGACGTGTGCCGTCGGTTGGGTTTATACAAGCGAAGATACCGTCATCAAGTCCGTACAGATAGCCATCGTAGTAGATGATATTGGTGAATTTTGCTTTAAGATTTATCGTTTCCCATATAATGGAAACGTCAAATTCACCGGTCGGGTTACGCGAGAGCTGATAAAGCTTAGCACCGCCACCATAACCGGTTGAGGCGAGAAGTGTGTCATCAGAAATCGGGACTGGCTGCGCAACACATTCTGCATAGGCTTCTACCCACGGCTGTTTCCACAAAAGTTCGCCAGTGAGTGGTTCATGGGCGGTAATTAAACCTTGGTTGAAAAGCACAACCTGTTCCGTGTCTAATAGCCTTGTCACGAAGGGTGAACTATAACCGCTTTGTGTTCGGTAACCCGTCCATGCGATTTCGCCTGTCTCTTTGTGGTATGCGACCGCACCACCGGCACTCACGATAACAAGCTCATTGAAAACGAGCGGCGAAATGCTGACACCCCAAGGTGGTGGTTTCGCTTGGTTCTCTTCAAAGATATTTGTTGTCCAGAGCTGGGCACCTGTTTCAAAGTCCAGACAGTTAAGGATTCCTGTTGAACCGACAGTATAAACTCGATTTTCTGAGATCGTTGGTGTCGCTCGTGGTCCGAGTCCTGCAGGCGGAGTATTGTAGCGCGCCCGGTCTTGATGACTCCATTTTATTCTGCCGGTGTATAATTCATAGCAGACCACTTTTTCCCAGTCGTCTTCCTGTTCTTGTGTGATTGCTGAATCACCAACGACTGCAAAGCCTGACCAGCCTGCACCAACGGGGTGTCGCCAAACAAGTTTTGGTGGATGCGTACCCCAATCAAGATTTAACTGGATACCCGACACGACACCGTTCCGATGCTGCCCGAGGTATTGTGGGTAGTCCATCGCGGACTTTTCGGTATTGGGCGTGCTGCCTGGATCCTGACGAAAAACTGTGGGGTTCTCCTGCCATCGCCATTCAAATATAGGGATAAGATCGCCGCTGAATCCTTTGAATTGGAATAGGCTGGTGCTGAGAAAGACACACAAGGCAACTATGGCAAGGGTAATTAACTTAATCCGCCAACGCAAGCGGGAAAAACATAGTAGCCACAAGACTCCCAAGAAGGTTGTAAGGATAATAACCATGATTATCCAAAAGACCTTGTCTTGGCGATGACCTGCTTCTACTATCCAGATGGCTATGATGCCTAAAATGGCAAGACAGAGGATAACAAAGAGAGGCCACCAGCGAATCGGTTTTTGCGTCTGCGCCACTATGAAAATTCCTTTTTTTATTATATGTAAAATAAAGCATAAATTTTAGCATTTTATGCTACTTCATTAACTATAGTAAGGTTTTTAACAAGAGTTTGTCAAGTTAAAAATGTATAATCGCTAATCTTCAGACCTAATAGGCATGGTTTGATGAAGTTTCTGTGTAGAAAACGTTGCTTTAACTCTTGAATCCCATAACGGTGATATCTGAATTACATCTAAACTTATCGGAGGTTTCAGTGAAGATTTTCACGTCTAAATGTATCTAATAAATCATAGAAGGGTTTCGCCATCAGTTGTTAGCAATCAGGTTTTATAGTAAATTCTAAAAATAAATACACATTTTACAATCACCGGTAGGGTTTTTGCTTGGGTGTTTTTTCACGGTTTCCTAACCCCACCGGTGCTGAGTGTATAAATAATTACAGAATCTACTATAAACCCTATAAGCGAGGTATGGAAATCAGTGCTGTGTGTGGTTCATGGTTTACTGGTGGCTGATCGCTGACAGCCAACAGCCTTTAAAAAAAATCATGTGAAACCTTGAAAAATATTGGGCGTTATGATAAAATAGTGACATATAGAGGAACAGAGAAAATCGCGTGATAGAGAGGACAGAATGCGTTTTGAAAACCGAGTTGCATTTGTAACAGGTGGCGGTGGACCGTTAGGTATCGGAAGAGCCGCGTGTTTGGCATTCGCTCGTGAGGGAGCGTCTGTTGTTGTCGCCGGTGGTAGGAGCGCAGATGCTGTTGCTGAAGAAGTACGTGCCAAAGGCGGAAAAGCGATTGCTGTTCATTTGGATGTTACGGTGCCTGAGCAAGTTCAATCGGCTGTAGATATGGCTGTGGATACATTTAAACGGATTGATATTCTATTCAATAATGCAGGTATCCTCGGTCCTCAGAAGTTGTTTGAACTTACGCCGGAGCAATTTGACAGAGTCATGGCGGTTAATGTGAAAGGGTGTCTGCTATGCGCACAAGCGGTCGCTAAAGTAATGGTAGAGCAGGAGATACGCGGACGTATCATTAACAATTCCTCTATCTATGCCGAGGAATCACACGTTGGGACGCTCAGTTATTGTGTCAGCAAAGCCGCTCTGAATAGACTTACACGGAGCCTTGCATTGGAACTACGTCCATACGGGATTACGGTAAACGCTGTAGCACCGGGTGGCGGAGCACCGACCGGTATGAACGCGTCACAAAATATTCCTGAAGACGATACACTACCTGAGTTACCATCTGCCGCTGTGGACGCACCACCTCTCGAACGAGGGGCAACAGTATGGGACTATATCGGAGCGGTATTATTTCTCGCCTCCGATGAAGCCGCCTATATTAGTGGTGATATTATGACGATTGACGGTGGAGCTGTTTCGCGCCGATGAGTTCTTAGAGGAGGGGGGATCTTCTTGTCGTTTGTTGATATTTTCAAAGCTTTCTGTCTGGCTGTCTTTGGATGGCTTAAAGCGCATGGATTGGTAGTCGGTATTATTTCGGGGGCAAGTTTAGTGGGGAGTATCTTCCTTTGTGCACTGGTCATCGCCTACCTACCCTTTGACTATTTCATGTCCAAAAGACGGGCGAATCGTATCAGACAACCTATTCTGATTTTCCTAAAAAATGTACTTGCTGTTATTCTTATTATTGTCGGGCTTATCCTGATACCTTTACCCGGGCAAGGCATTTTGACGGTATTGATCGGTCTTGTCATCAGCGATATTCCGGGCAAACGTAAATTAGAACGTCGAATCATAGGTTCACCTGCCGTCCTATCAGCACTGAACCATATCCGTTCCCGTTTCAATCGTCCGATGCTCGTATTAGATGAACCAACAACGGAATAATCTGACTTGCCGAACAGCACAACCTGATGCCGTATAATCGGTCGCGAGCAATAGCATTTATCGAGGCATCAATTTTTTGTGAATCTCCAATAACCGCTGAAGTGCTTCAATCGGTCTCTCGGAATCATCCACGCGTAGGTCGATATACCGGTCATTGAAACCGCCGTAACCGCTCTGTTTTCGAACGACGAGTATAGCCGCGGACTGCTGACCGCGTGTATCCCCACCTTTTTCTTGTCCAGCAAAGAGTGCAGCCATTAATTTATCTGCGAGTTCACCTTCCGTTTCCTCAAAGGCTTTACCCATCGCCTTAACAACATCTTCACCCGCGAGGATGTTGCCTTGAGCTGTGTAATGTTTACTTGAAACAGCACCTGCCCATGCGTTACATTCATCGCCTGTATAGTTAGCAACGTTTCCTTCTGCATCAACGATACCTACCTGCCGCGTTGCACGTCCAGGGTCATCTGCGATGAGACGTTCCAAACTCTGTTCCGCCGAAAGACCACTTTTGAGCAGTTTCAAACCGTTAGGTCCATAAGTCGTATTTGCCCAAGATTGGGTCGCAATCGCGCCAACACCGGCTTCAGCCCACGGTACAACCGAGCCAACAGCGAAAAATTTGGATTGTACGGCGATCCCAAGATCACCCGTTTCCGCATCATATCCGACAATTGAAAACGTCGCAACAGGAGACAGAACAGGTTTTTCGTTAGATAGATCGGGTTCGGAAAGGTGGAACAAAAGACTCAGTGGTATTAAAAGCATCTTCTATGTTTCCTATATTCCTAATCTTCCTCGAATCGGATTTTCATGGCGGCAGCGTGTCCTTCAAGTCCTTCTACCTCCGCCAATTTAACAACCGCCGGTGTGACTGCTTTTAAAGCCGATTTTGTGTATGAGATAAGACTCGTCTTCTTCAGGAAATCATCAACGCTTAACGGGGAGGCATAGCGTGCAGCGGTACCTGTTGGCAAGACATGGTTCGGGCCCGCAATATAATCACCAACGGCTTCTGGCGAATAGGGACCTATCAGGATAGCCCCCGCATTTTCAACGTCTCCGACCCATTCAAACGGGTTTTCGACGTGGAGTTCAAGGTGTTCTGGCGCGATTTCATTTGCTAAAGCGACCGCCTCTGCTATATCATCAACAATAAACGCTGCACCGTAGTTTTCAAAAGCCTCGGTCAGCTCCTCGCGCCGAGGTAGCAATTCCCCTTGAACCTCAATCGCTGCTTTGACCTGTTCGGCGAACCCAACGGATGGCGTAACGAGAATCGCGGCACTATCGCCTCTATGTTCTGCTTGGGAAATTAAGTCTGCAGCGACGTAATCTGGATCAGCCGTACCATCACCAATGACAAGAATCTCGCTCGGTCCTGCCAATTTATCTATATCCACATGTCCATAAACCTCTTTCTTCGCAAATTGGACATAGAGATTCCCAGGGCCGACAATTTTATCAACAGATGGAATGGTATCGGTACCATAAGCCATCGCTGCGACGGCTGGGGCACCACCACATTTGTAGATTTCTTGGATACCACATTCCGAGGCGGTAACCAGCATATAGGGGTTGATGTCCCGATTTCGCATCGGCGGAATACAGACAGCAATTTCTTCGACACCCGCAACGGTAGCAGGGATGACATTCATCAGCAACGAAGAGACGAGAAGCTGGCTAATCGCTGGCACGCACACACCGACACGCCTTAACGGACGAATCAAATGCCCGAGCAGCACACCATTGGCTTCCGTTGACATCCATGAAGTCCGTAACTGCTTCTCGTGGAACTTTTCAATATTTGTTCTCGCTTGTGTAATCGCATCTATAAATTCAGTCGGAACCTCTAAATAGGCTTCCCCGATCTCTTCTCGCGACACACTTAATTCTTTTACTGAGATACGGGGAGCATCAAGTTTGCGGACATATCTAACAACCGCCTTATCGCCTTCCGCTTGGACATCACTCAAAGTCCGACGGACGACTTTTAAGATACTTTCGTCTGTGAGTTTACCCCGCGCCTTCAGCTTAGAGAGCAGATCGGCTGCCTCTGCCGTACGCACCTGAACGATTCGCAACATCCCTAAATAACCTGTTCCTTTCTATTTACGCCGGGGCTTATACGCGCGATCTTACGCGTCAACCCGCTTAATATTCGCACCGACGTTATTCAGTTTTTTCTCTATAGACTCATACCCACGGTCAATATGATACACCCGCGAGACGACGGTTTCACCTGAGGCTGCCATCCCTGCCGCAACCAATACCGCACCAGCACGTAAATCGGAAGCCATGACAGGCGCACCACTGAAGTTCGGAACACCATTGATTATCGCTTTGCCACCATCAAGCATGATATCCGCACCCATCCGATTGAGCTCCGCTGCATGGATAAACCGGTCTGTGTGGACATTTTCGTTGATAATACTGGTGCCTGATGCCAGGCAGAGCATGCCCATGATTTGCGCTTGCATATCCGTCGGAAAACCCGGAAATGGAGCCGTAGAAACATCAATGCCCCTTATCTCGCGAGGGGTTGTGACGCGCACGCCGTTAGTATCCCAATCTAATTCAACGCCTGCCTCAACGATTGTCTCTGAAATAGCCGGAATTTGCTGCTGAGTAATCCCCTCAACATAAACATCGCCTCTCGTAATCGCACCTGCGACAATAAAAGTGCCCGCCTCAATGTCGTCAGAGATGACGGTGTGTTCAGTCCCACGGAGCTGTTTGACCCCACGAATCGTTAGAACAGATGTACCGATACCTTCAATATCTGCCCCCATTGCCTTGAGGAAACAGGCGAGATCGGAGATATGGGGTTCACATGCTGCGCCACGGATGACAGTCCTCCCTTGTGCTAACGTCGCGGCCATCAGAACGTTGGCTGTCGCACCGACACTCGGTCCGTGTTGACCTGTAAGATACATCTCTGTGCCGGTTAAGCGTTTTGCTTGCGCGTATATATACCCCTTTTCTACCCTCACTTCCGCACCCAGATGCTCCAAGCCACGAATGTGTAAGTCAATCGGGCGCGGACCGATTGCGCATCCGCCCGGAAACGATACTTTGGCTTTGCCAAGCTTGGCAACAAGCGGACCCAACACATAGATGGATGCCCGCATTTTTCGCACGAGTTCGTAAGGTGCTTCGTACTCCAAGTGGTTTATTGGTTCAATATAGAGTGATGAATTTTTAAATTTTATTGTAGCACCCAACCCTTCCAATACTGCGCGGAGGGTTGCCACATCTGTTAAGTTCGGCACGTTATGGAGTACACTAACACCGTCACCGAGAATCGCAGCAGCAACTGCAATCGGCAGCACAGCGTTTTTGCAACCACTGACCGGGATTGTCCCTTCGAGTCTGGTACCGCCTTTGATTATTAATTTTTCCATTTTCCGTCTCCTTCAGAGATCTTCATCGCGGGATAGGTGGATTTTTATTTTCTCTATAGCATAAACGATGCCAATTGGGTACCTGTTACAAACTTAGACGTTACAAGGTTTTTTGGTTTAAAAAATTGTGTCAAAATAGACACATGTTATCTATCTTTCGCAGAATTTGCTTGTATTGACAGGCAATCTTTGATAGTATATGATTCTTGTAAGACAGAAGTCGTCGGTTAAGAAATGCTTATGTAACAAGCTGCCGAAACTTGTGGGCTCCAGGAAGCGGTGAATTGTAACAAAGCTCCCTCTTAACTGAAAACTGATAACCGATAACTGAAAACTATAAAAAGGTAAAACAGATGGCAGACAAAACATATCGTGTCGGAATTATTGGATGTGGTGGTATGGGACGTTCCCATGCAAATAATTGGACCAATACCGGTCGTGCCGAGGTGGTCACCGCTTCGGATATCAGCGAAGCATCCGCCGCGAAATTCGCTGAAGAATTCGGACTTCCAACCCACTATACCGATTTCGGTGAAATGTGCGAGAAAGAAAATTTGGACATCGTCAGTATCACCACGTGGCAGAGCGTTCGCGCCGAACCAACAATCGCCGCTGCTGAAAGCGGAGTCTTAGGTGTTATTACCGAGAAACCGATGGCGGCTTCCGTCGGCGATGCCCAGGACATGATGGATGCTTGTGAGAAGCACAACGTGAAATTGGTTGTCGGGCACCAACGCCGGTTCAGTCCACAAAATTGCGAGGCACGCCGACTCATCCAAGAAGGCGCAATCGGCCAACCACAAGCCATGCTCCGTCGCGACGGACACGGATTGCTGAACCGTGGAACGCACGAAGTTGACGAAATGCGTTTTATTCTTGGAGATCCAGATCCGTTATGGCTCATTGGTCAGGCAGCACGGAAAACCGACCGTTGGGAACGCCGGGTCAGGACCGAAGACCTCTGTATGGCAGAAATCTGCTTTGAAGGCGGGATCCGCGGTATCTACGAAAGCGATTTGCCAGAACCGGGACTGCGAGGCGATGCAGTTTATGGGGATGATGGACAGCTGCGCCGTGGTGGCGATGGCACAATTGAACTCTTGAACAGCAAAGCCGCTGGGTGGCAGACCATCGAACCCCGACAAAGTGAACCGAATCAATTTAACGAAATGTTAGCATGGATTGAAGGCGATGTTGATGAACACCGCAACGCTGGCAGACACGGGCTTTGCACGATAGAAATCCTGATGGCGATTTACGAATCTTTGCGCATTCAGGACGTCGTAACTTTCCCCTTAACAACGCGCCCGAACCCGCTTGACCTATTGGTTGAAGGCGGTAAGCTGCCTGTGTTTGTTGAAGGACGTTATGACATCCGTGCCCCGTTCCCAGAAGAAAAGAAGTAGCCTAATAGGTGTTGCGCTTCGGCTATCGGTTTTTGGATAAGAACACTATGTAGCGTTTGCAGAATTCGCAACTGCCGCAATAGCCATCAGTTGTCAGTTAAGAGGTGTCTCTGTAACAATCTACCCAAACTTGGACTACTCATAGGAAACAGTAAATTGTTACAGAATCGCTCTTTAACTGACAACTGATAACTGATAACTAATACTCAGCAATCTACATCTTTCCCATCACTGCCATAAACCGCTAAACGTTCCTGTGTTGTAACTTCGCCAGCACTTGCCGGTTTGTAATGGAACTGTAGCGCACGCCGCCGCTGCTCAGACTGATTAACAGGGCTGCCGTGATGCGTCAATCCATGCCAGAAGAGACAACCACCCGGCTTCAGCGGCACCATCGTATCACGCCCAACAGGGACATCGGTATCGCAGATCTGCCAATCGCGGCGTTTGAAATGGATCATTGGCCCCTCGTTATTTGAACCCGGAATAATGTGCAAGCATCCATTTTCCGGTGTTGCTTCATCTAACGCGATCCATACACCGACGACCGTTGTTCCCTCCGGCAAGTTAAAATACGCACAATCCTGATGCCACGGCTTTTCCGACCCGTGGCGCGGCGGTTTAACGAGTGCCATATCTTGAAACAGTTCGGGCGTATCTCCCATAATCTGTTCGAGGACACCAAGCAATCCTGAATGCGCTGCCAGCGCGTTCAGGCGCGGTTCGTGGTCCACAAAACGGAAGATTTTTCTGATAGCATCACGGCGCTCTTGGTCTTCCATCTCGTCTTTCTCTTTGGCGAGTTTCGGTTCAAATTGAATTGCCCGGAAGTCGGGATCGTTTCCATCCATGAGATGAACCATGCCCGCCAGGGCATCCTTAACTTCCGTAGGACTGAAGGCATCGTTGATGACGAGATAACCGTATTGATGAAAGTATTCAATATCTGTCTCGGTTACGGCTGAAAATCCACCAGAAATCCCTTCGGCAGCGGTGTCAAAACGGTAAAGATCGGATGGATACGGAATCTGGATGATGTCTGTCCGTTCACTTGTCGCTGGATTGTTCATAGCAACTCCTTCTGGCAAGCCACGCCTTAAATTTCTCCTTTGCTTTCACGGATCATTAACGTCAGAAAATCGTCAACGCGATCAATAGCCGATTGAGCGCGGTCACGTGCTGATGCGTCTTTTTCCTCTTCTGCCAACCACTGTTTCCTTTGTGGGAGCCACTCGCTTGTCAGGTGGTCAAGTTGGTTCAAGAAGTGCGGGTCCTCATTCTCACTCACGAAATATTCGATGATACCGAGCAGCCCGTATTTCCGATTGATCTCCATATCCTCTAATTCATCTACCATTTGCAAGAAAAGCCGCTGATTCCTGTCCTGTCGCCCTTGGGCAAGTTCACGAGAGGATTCGGTTAGAAGTTTGTCAACGAATTCCTGCTTCGAGTTAATCCAGCGCGGCAGGTTCCGCACATAATCCTCTAAATCGAAGTTTCCGCGTTGGAGTGCGAAATAGGCGTGAATGTGAATGTTTCGGAAAAAACCGGTATAGCCGACGTTCGGATCCATAGTGTCTGCATCATAGAGGATCTGGTTTTCAATCCTGTTGTAGAGCAGTTTAAAATTCTCCTCTGTGAGGTTCGTAGGCTTGAGATGTGCGAAAACAACAGCTGTCGCAGCTTCCACGAAAGCCGGTTCAAAGTCGTACATCGCTAAGATATTCTCAGTAATAACTGCCCCGGATTCGTGATGGACCTTACCGTGGAGGTTATGCTTGTTGTAAAGTTCCGTAACGATGTTCTGACCGGCAGGCGTAAGCGGCTCGTTTAACCAAAAACCATCAGGGGTGAAGACACGTTTTCCTTCATCGTCGGTCTTAAAATCACCGTCATATCGTTTAGTGATGTCGTGCAGCGTGCCAGCAACTTCAAGCAGTTTCACGTCGCCGCCTTCCCGTCTACCGAGTTCCATACTCGTCGCACGCACACGCATCGTGTGGTTCCATGTATAGTGTCGCCATTGAAAACCAACACGGTTGTGTTCCCAAAGCGTGAAGGTTTCGTTGACTAAAGTTTCCAATTCATTCAAGACTTGGCTATAGTTCATAAAAACTCCTTTTGAGTAGTTGTCGGTCTTCAGTTTGCCTTGCAGTGAGAGTTAAGAGGGGTTTTGTAACCAATAATGCCCATTGGGGGGTACTCAATACTCCTGATTTGCTAAAGTTCCTTTTGACTGATTGTCGATAGACGATACCTATTCACCTTAAAAGTGGTGAGGCTTATATTTGACACTAATGAGCGACAATCCGTGTGCTGGGACTGACATCCCTGCTGCAGACCTATCTTTGGCTCCTAAAATGCGGAAAAGCTCGGTTTTAGCATCCTCATATTTCATATTTTTCGCGCCGCTTGCAAGCAAAAATTTGCGATTAAAAGTTAGCACGGTGCCGACGATCGCGCGGACCATACCACGCAGAAACGAATCGGCTTCGATTTCAAAATGGATGTATGGTTCTTTCTGCCACCAGTGTGTCTCGTAAATCTCACAGACAGGATTGATACGATCACTTCCTGTCTTTTGAAAAGAGGAGAAGTCCGATTTTCCAATCAGAGTTTGGCAAAGGTCACTTATTTTTGACACGTTGATTTCTTCGGGGAAAAAATAACTTGTCTGTCGTGAAAGCGCACTCGGGTATTCTCTATTCAAAATCGTATACCGATATCGCCGACTTGTCGCACTGAAACGTGCATGAAAATCGGCGGGCACCTCTGATGCAGAGCAGACAATAATATCCCGTGGTAGTGTGGCGTTGAGTCCTTTCTGAAAAGCGATGAGTGGCATCTGCGCAGCCGTCCGAAAATTCGCTACCTGTCCTTCCGCGTGGACACCGCTATCTGTCCTCCCGGCTCCTGTGATCTGGATCGGAGTTTTCGTTAGTTTCGTCAAGGCGTTTTCGATTGTGGCTTGGACTGTTGGTACATTTGGCTGTGTCTGCCAACCGTTGTAGTTCGTGCCGTCATATTCAAGCACGAGTTTGATATTTCGCATTGTATCACCCTGTCGTCGGCATCTGAAAGCCTCATACATAAAGCGTATCACATTCCATATTAAGTGTCAAATCAATTCAGTTTTCAGTTATCAGTATGGCGACTGCATCGCCTTTCAGTTGTCAGAGGACTGGTTATCAGCTTTCCGCCTTGCTAATGAGATTTACAACTGCGTCTTAACTGATAACTGAGTACTGACAACTGAAAACTAATCAAGCAATTGACAAATGCAAGACTAAGATATATAATAACTTGGATGAAGTATGAAACGACGGTCTACCACATCAAAAAGGAGCATAGCGGCACCCGTTTGGATCGGTTTTTGCTCCACGCAACTGAAGCGATGTCTCGAACCTATCTGCAGCGGCTGATTCGCGATGGCGATGTTACCGTCAATGATAAAGTAGCGAAACAACCGAGTTATTTGCTCCGAGATGGCGACCGCGTATGTTTAACACTACCACCACCTCGCCCTTTAGACACCGTAGCACCTGAGAGCATTCCGCTTGACATTCTTCACGAGGATAGCCACTTAATCGTTCTAAACAAACCTGCTGGAATGCTCGTTCATCCCGCGAACGGCGTGAACGTCGGGACGCTTGTCAATGCACTGCTGGCGCACTGCACCGATCTATCCGGCATCGGTGGTATAGAACGACCGGGGATTGTTCACAGATTGGACAAGGACACGTCTGGGATCCTCGTTGTTGCGAAAACAGATGTTGTGCATCGAGGTCTATCCGTACAATTTGAGCAACATAGCATTACAAAGCAATATGTTGCTGTCGTGTGTGGCATACCGGCGAAAACCACTGGGACGATTGATGCCCGAATTGCAAGAAGTCGGCGAGATCGACGGCGAATGACAGTCGTTGAAACCGGTGGACGGCATGCCGTTACGCACTATGAAGTTTTGGAAAGGTATCCCAAGTTCGCACTTGTTCAACTTACGCTCGAAACCGGACGACTCCATCAGATTCGCGTCCATCTTCAACACATCGGACACCCAGTCGCTGGAGACGCTGTTTATGGCGGTGAACAACGCGCGCGAAACGATGCCGATACAGCGGCGTTGAAACAGACACTTGCGCAGCTCAAGCGTCAGGCATTACATGCCCGACTGCTCGGCTTTGAACATCCGGCTACAAGCGAAAACTTGACTTTTTCAGCACCGATGCCAAAAGATATGCAGCGGGTCGTAAATGCCTTACGGATGTATCAAATTAATATGGTTTCAACTTAACGTATCGGTTGAGTTGAATAGAGATTCGGAAAAAGTTCAGCAGCCCCGTAGGGGCGGCATCTGTGTAGAATCAGCGGTTTCCCTAAATTTTCAAGCCCCGTAGGGGCGGCATCTGTCTGAAATCATATTGAATGAAAATGAACAATTCGGTAATTTGTAAACACGTTTGAATAGTATAGTCAACTAACAGGAGATTAAGGAACTCTGTCTATGGAATATGTTAATTTTGGAAAAGCAGGGGTTAAAGTGAGTCCGTTGGCGTTAGGCTTAGGACTCAGAGGACAAGGTGATGCAGATGATGCCCAAAGACTCATTGAACACGCCATCGATTCTGGTATCAACCTTATTGATTGCGCCAATATCTATGGACTTATGGACGATCGCGCCAATATCGGTCGCTCCGAGGAGGTTCTCGGTAAAGCAATTCAGGGTAAACGAGATGACGTTGTGATTACCTCAAAGGTCTTCAGTCAGATCGGTCCAGGTCCAAATGATGCCGGTTTGTCGCGCTACCATATCATGCGGGAGGTAGAACGTTCCCTAACGCGTCTGAACACCGATCATATTGATGTCTATCTTATCCACGCGCCCGATGAAACGACACCGCAAGAAGAAACCGTTCGCGCAATGGACGATCTGGTACGTTCGGGTAAGGTACGCTATATCGGTTGCTGTAATCATCAAGCATGGCAGGCGTGTAAGGCACTCTGGATTGCTGATAGGATTAACGCAACGCCCTATATGTGTATTCAGAACATGTATAACCTCTTAAATCGGGATATGGAAACCGAATTGTTCGGCTTGGTGCGTGAGGAAGGGTTAGGGGTTATGGCTTATAGTCCATTAGCCGTTGGTCTGTTAAGCGGGGTCTATTCTCCAGATGAACCGCCTCCCGAAGGCACTTTATGGGGAACACGCCTCCGTGATGAATTTTTGCAACGAATGAGCGGCGCAACTGGTCAGGTGATATTGACGCTTAAGCGGCTCGCAGCGGAGTTGGGCAAAACGCCTGCCCAACTCGCTGTCGCGTGGGTGTTGTCGCATCCGGAAGTCACAGTCGCAATCAGTGGCAGCGATACGATTGAACAACTCGACGATACACTCGGCGGTGTCGGTTGGGAACTCGATGCAGCGGTACGGGATGAACTGGATGAGGTTTCCCGTTCATTTGTCCGTCTCATCGCACCACCGGCTTAATGGCTATCAGTCATCGGCGGTTAGCAGTCGGTGAGCATCGCTTCTACGGAGGGGGGCGGTGGTTGGCTCAAAAAACAAAAAAGGCGGATCCGAAGATCCGCCTTCACATTTTGTGCCTCTACGATTCCGACACAGTTTGATAGCGTTCCCACTCGTCGCCTGCAGCGGCAGCTTGACGTTCCAATTCCGTTCGCCACCCGACGACTTCACCCGCCTTGATACGTTGGATGTCAAAGCCAGCATAGCGATCTTCAAGTCTATCGCCGAGCTTGTGGTTTGCTGCCCAGCGATCCCAGGCGGTCTTCATCCATTCATGCGGAAGTGCCTCACGAACAGCGGGGTCGAGCTGCCACGCGAATCGTGCATCGACAACCTTTGGCTCCTCCTCAGAGGGACCGCCCCACTTCGACCAACCAATTGACAGCGTGTTGCGTTCACGCTCAGGCACGGTATGCCCCGTATGGATCGTCGCGCCGTTACGGATGAGGGCTTGGCCTGCCTTAAGCCGAATCGCGACCTGTCCGGGGAGTGAATCCGTGCCGTTCCAACTCGGTGTGTAGGGTACACCTTGATCCTTCATGGATTTTGGGAGCAGCACGTCATGCTCAAGCGGAGTTCGCCAGCGGCTGTGGCTCCCGACAACGAGTTCATGGCATTCATCATCTGCAAGTGCCAAAAACATACCGACGCCGTTCCGTTCGGTGATGCGTTTCTCGTTGTCTTCTTGAATCTCTTTCCAGCGGATCCGCTCAACCTCTTCGGAATAAGCCTCAGTTCCGTCTCCTCGGTCATCTTCTTGTGAGAAGTAACTTTTTCCAGTACCCCACCATGTCACGTCTCGGTGCCATCCGAGCCTATTCTCTTTTTTACGGGGGTTGCACCAGAGAAGTATATTCGTCATCACAAGGTCTTCAGGCTCCACGCCGCACCATGCGTTGACGAAGCCGGTGAAATCGGGTGATCCGTAAAATTGAGCGAAATCGGGTTCTTTAAAAGCAGGATGGAGGATGCCTCGGATTGCCCAAGGTTCATTCTCACCTGCGCGGTGAACGTATCCCTTTGAGCAGTCGATGACATCGTAGCCGTTTTCTGGCGCGCACGCTTGCGTAACGCGACGGCCCGCCTCTCGGAGGATCGGAATCCACGGATTGTCAACAAAATCGTTGATGATGACGAAGCCGTGTTCTCTCAAGTGTTCCAATCTTTCAGGTGTAGCTCCGGGTGCCGAAAGTTCCTGTTTGAAATCCGCAAACGCCGGGGCGCGATAGACTTCTTTCTCAGGTGATTGATCGTTACTCATTATCGTACCTCCTTTGAAGGAACTTATTGAATACTTTTCAAAACTTGGAATTATACTATCACATACTTTAGTTATCAGTTATCGGTTCGGTTTTTCTAATGAAGTTTAATAAAATATTTGGGTAATTCTGCGTTTTCCCAGGCCCGGTAGGTGCGGTGTTTTTGCTTGGGTGTTTCCCTCCTAACCGCACCGGGCATCGGGAAAAATTACCCGATTAAATTCTTATTCTTCATACGAAAAACCTTTCAGTTTTCAGAAAGAGGAGACCCTATGATTATCCCAACCCTCTTGTAACTGATAACTGACAACTGACAACCGATAACTATTTAATTAATGCATCTCAATTGAAAGGACGTAGCTCAGGATCGTCACCAACAGCCATGTAGCGACTAACACGATGCCAAACGGGCGTTTCAACTGGTCACCCGACACGAAGATACCGCACCGGAAGACGATCAGAATAAACAGCATCGCTGGGAATAAGAACTGGAAGAACTGCCCATCTGCCTGTAGTCCACCTTGCGTCGCAGCAGCCGAGACACCGGCAACAAAGAGCACATTCAGGATATCTGCACCGATAATATTTCCGACTGCCAACTCACCGTGTCCACGTCTGACTGCTGTTATCGCTGTCACCAGTTCCGGGAGCGATGTGCCAAATGCAACGAGCGTCGCCGAAATAATATGTTTCGGCACGCCAATCCGTTCCGCCATGATACTCACGGCTGGAATCAGGATTTGTGCCGAGACCACAATGATAGCGATTGACCCGATAAGTTTAATCAGTGTTCCGAATGCACCTCCTGCTTCTCCATTTCCTTCTTCTGTGCTTTCAGCATCTGATGGTGTTGAACCTGCCCATCGGATGGACTGCCAAATATACAATGCCAGCAGTACAACAAAGACGACACCTACGAATTGTGCCAAAACGCCACCTTGCGTAAAGACTTTCGCCGGAGATGCCCACGGAAAGCAGGCCGCCACAAGAAGGATGCCAGCACCTACTTGCACATTTGACAATCGTGATGCCAACTGACGGTTAAGCGGTAACGGTGCTATTAGAGATGCCAAGCCGATGATAAGTCCCGTATCACAAATAATTGAGCCGACGGCGTTACCGAGTGCAAGCCCCGGTTTGCCTTGTAGTGCCGAGAGGACAGAGACAGCTGCCTCTGGTGTCGTTGTGCCGACGCTCACAATTGTCGCACCGATGACCGCTTTGCCTAAGCCCCACCGTGTTGACAAGGCTACGGCTTCATCAACAAGCCAATCCGCGCCTTTACCGAGCGTGTAAAGCGTCACCGCAATTATCAAAAAAAGTGCCAGACTGGGTAACCCAATAATAAGATGTTCAATCCATTGTTCCATTAACTTCACCTTTCGCTAAAATATAGAATATTGGTTTCCAAAGAATAGATTAACATATACCCTTGGTAAAGTCAAATATGTTTCAAATACATTTATCCAGCGATTCGTTTTGTAGTGCTATCTGTCTGAGGTTATGCCCAGGTCTTTTTCTGAAATTGGGATGTTAAAAACAGCGCGATGCACTTGCATGGTTGTCTTGCGGTATACCCGTGGAGGTTGTTTATCTTCATCACCTACGACAGACGATTGTTCCATAGTGACAGTTTTCGGAAACCAGATATCGGGTTTAAATTGTGCGAACTGGTGTGTATAAGAGGTAAGGGCATGCACTTTTTCACGCGGTAGGGGTCTGACTTTGCCATCACGCCCCTCTATGAACACGGAGGTAAGGGATTTACGGTGTGCTAAAATTCGGGTCGGTCGGTACGCTTTTTGTGGATCCAGCCAAATTTCATCGGTACGCATTGAGTCGAAATCCGTGCGTTGCAGCGTCAGGAAGTAATGTGGTGTCCCTTCAACGTTAACTTGTTGAACACTGATAGGTTTAAAGACGCGAATTAAGTCTGTGAGTTTAAATCCCCACGGTGGCCAGCTCCACCAGCGAGGGTTAAACGCTGCCTCGAAAGCGTCTGATGGTATGTCTTCCCCCCAAGGCGGTCCCGCCTTATGCGGGAATTGTTGTTGCCATTCAGTATCGGGCTTCTCCCTGAAATACTGCGTTCTACCGTCTATCCGATATTGAAAGTGCATTCCGTGCCAGTTCTCCAGGGATTTTCCATTCAATTCCATCTTTTTGCGTATCTTGACATCGTAAAAGTGGCGATCGCCATCAAATCGGTAGGTGATGTACCAATACCCCTGCTCTTCATACTCGACCGCCTCCTTCTCTTCTGATCCGAAAAAACGTTCAAAGAAATTCTTCTTTTCTTGTCGAATCCGTTCATCCAGCGTAATTGAGAATTCGACCTCGCCGCTTTTAAATTGTGCGTTATAGGCAGTTGTTCCACTTATGATATCTTCAAGCAGTTGTGTCGATTCTGCGGAGAGGGGTGGTCTTAACGTTAGTACTTGTCCCGTCCAGTACTTCAAAAAGCGGTCGCGAGCAATGGGTGTCGCCTGTGAAGATTTACCGGGCATGTCAAACACACGCACTGATTCTTCAGTTGCGGATTCAACGACAACAAAATCGTCTACAGCAATAGCATCCACTTCCGAAGGGTCTTCGTCATCAAATGCGGTTTTGAGACAAGCGATAACGGGTGTTTCAAGTGCCTGTAACTGCTCATAGTTGAGGTCGCGTTCCTGCAATTCAATCCCGATTCTACTTGCAGCGTCAATGATGACAAACTTGACGACGTAAGGTCCCTGAGCTCTTTCCACGACGATGTTTTCGACCTGCTCAAGTGGTACCTCAAGACCCAAGAGGTTGGCGAAGTGATAGAGATTGGTAGCACCAGAGGCGAGTTTGTCGTCCGCTGCGAAGGCGGGTGAAAATATGAACAGAGCAATGAGGACGAAGCAAGCAAATCGTTTCATAGTTTTCCTCCTGGTGAGGCGTATGGTGGTAAACCTTAAAATCTTTCTTGGCTGCGTGTTTCCACGATGAGTGAAATCATAACACGTTCAGCGGAAATAGTGAAGAATTGATCTACATTTAGTTCCCTGTAGGAGGGATCTCCGAAGACTGACAACTGACAACTGATAACTGAAAACTATTAATAATAAAACGTATACGTCGGTCTATCAAGGATGATACTCAAGATATTCCAGAAACTCCCCATGACAAAATCGCCGAGTGCCAATCCGAGAAAGAGCGGCACTGTCTTCCGGTAGAGACCGAGTCCTCCGTATTTTAGCACACTCCATTTGGCAACGGCACTAATAATAAACGCCGCCCAAAAGAGATGGAGATGAAAAGATACACCATAGCCGAGCGGATGGATCGGCCACCAAAAAAGTCGGCTCCGTACCGCTGACAGTAGGATTGTAACAGAGAAACCGATCCCTATCGCGGCGATGTGCCCTCGGTTCGCATCTTGTGGCGAAGTGAGCCAACCTTCAAGGAAACGATACGCACGTCCACCGAAGCTATTAATCTGACCACCTACCTTGCCAGAATTAACACCGAGCTCAAAAAACGTATCTACCAACATAAAGATACACAACGGCATCGCGATGATTGTTAGTATGAGCATTAGACGAGACAGACCTTTCACATCAAGGTTGCCGCGCTCGGCGAGCTTAAACGCCTCAAGTTGGTGCGGCATCGGGTGGCTCCGATTGTCTCTGTTGAACCAGAAAAAGAGCGAAAACCATGTCAGGTTGCGTGCACCGATCCGCCGTGTGCCAAGTATGCTAACGAGGCTATGGTGGGGTCCAATAAAGGTCGTTGAATGGATAGGAAAACCGATTTGTGCACGGATACGCGTCAACGGGATCGCAATCGTCGCAAAATGTGCAGCAAAAAACAGCAACGCCACCCACATCGCCATGCCACCGCGCATCGCGAATCCGATGATGAACATCCCACCGAAAACAATCCCCAAAAATGCGGTTCGATACCGCATCGGCTCGCTTTCGTCTGCTATTTGCTTTCGCACAAACGCTGTGCGGAATGCTCGCCAAACTTGTCGGCGTGTACCCCACAATGCAACTGCGCAAATACCGATGTACGCGCCGATATTTTGCTCGTACGGATACGGAAAGCCGGGGATGTTCTCCAATCCGGTTAGGATCGCAACGAAATATTGTATTTTATAAAGAAAAAAGAAAAGCAGACACGATGTGAGCAGCTCAAGCGGCATCAGGAAACCGAGTCCAACGGCGAAAGGATAGACAATGATCGCGTCCCCACCGCGAAGAAGAGCCGTCCACGGTCTTTCCGTAAATAGCGCGTTGAGCGGGATGTGCTTATTCGGAAAAGCCGGGATTGATGGAAAAAAGATGTTAACGCCATTCACAAGACTGATGATAGCCGCGATGCTGAATCCGCACCACATCGCCCGACTCCGAAGAAATCGGTTTGTGTTGTAGGCAAGTTGATACGGCAGCTCGACAATCGGGTACACGAGGCGTTCTTGTTCTGTCCACTGTTTTCGGATAATCACATTGATACACTGCATCACGAAAATCAGCGCAAAAGTGAATGCACACCACCAGAACGTCGGGATCAACCACTTCATCACATAATAGGTCTCAAAAAACGGCTCGTCGCCGAGATAGAACGCCCGAAGCACGCTCGGATCATTGATCGTCAACCAGTCTGGTAGATAACTCCAGAAGAGTTCGCGCCACTCGTTTTCAGGCGTGCCGAAATAGAAGGCGTGAACGATAATTGAGACGAGCGGAAGGAACATGTCGTAGGACATGAATAGCAATGTGATTGACATTAGCACATAGAGACTAATCAGTTCACCACCTGTCAGCGCGTGCTTCGCTGCGTATTTTTTTAGACCGGTATTAAACACCGCGATGACCAGCAGTGTGAATACAACACTATAGAACGGTGCCATCAACGTTGGGAAGGTATATCGCAGGGCTTCACATTCAATATGCCACTTGTAGATGAACGGCAAGAGCAGCAACGATATGAGGATGGTACGCACGGTAATCTTTTCATGATTTGGCGGATCCATAGGCGAATGTGATAGAGACATAATGCGGATTTGAGGGACTGGGCAGTCGATAAAAGGTCTTGGTGTGTTGTCGCAGAAAAGTGAACCATCTCTTTATATTTTACGTTTATTTATCTAAAAGTTCAAGAAAATCTATTCTGAATGCTGAGGTCGGAAAGGACACTTGATCATGGAAATCACACAAATTGAAGCCTTCGCGCTCCGATTCCAAACCGGGAAGTCATCAGAACAACAGACCGACAATTATTACTTGCCTGACGAAGGGTGGCGTTGTATCTACGCACGTCACCACGAAACAATGGTCGTAAAAATCACCACATCAGATGGCATCGTCGGCTACGGCGAAGGGCAAAGTCCGGTCTCGCCGCGGACATCGAAAACAATCGTCGAAGATTTGTGTCGTCCGATATTGATGGGGAAAGACCCGTTTGACGTGGAATATCTTTGGCAACGCATGTTCACAGCGATGCGCGAGCGTGGACACTACACAGGTTTTTTTATTGATGCACTCGCTGGCTGTGATATTGCGTTATGGGACATCATCGGGCAAGCGACACGGAAACCGGTCCACAAAGTGCTTGGCGGCAGATATCGGGACCGGATTCCTTTGTATGCTGGGATCGGCGGAAGCGCGCCTGAATCGGCTGCAGCGCAGGCGGCGGAATATGTTTCACAAGGGTACAGTGGTTTGAAAATTCACGCAACCCAGGACCGGGCAGAAATATTGGAGATCGTCGCCGCCGTGCGTGAACGGGTGGGACCACAAATCAAGTTGATGGTAGATGTCCATACCCAATACAGCATCCCAGATGCGGTACTGCTCGGACGCGGACTTGAAAAACTGGACGTGATGTGGTTAGAGTCGCCCACAGTACCGGAGGATATCCCCGGACAAGCAGCATTGGCACAAGCATTGGATATGTCAGTCGCTATCGGGGAGTGGACGCGCACCCGTTTTGAATTGCGGGAAGTATTTGAACGCCGCGCCTGCGACATCACCATGCCCGATATTGCACGCACAGGACTTACAGAAGGCAAACGCATTGCTAGCCTTGCCGATACCTATAACATTCCTGTAACACCCCACATCGGTGGCGGTGGTATCTTATCAATTGCCGCAACAATCCAATTTTCCGCAACAATACCTAACTTCCTCATCATGGAGCATTCCCCCGGCGCGTATGAGATGAAGGGGCAGATCACCACGCGAAAACCGGCAGTCCAAGACGGGGCATTCATCCTTGACGATACCCCCGGCATCGGCGTTACCATTGATACTGAAGCGTTGGAGGCTCTTGAAATAGACACTTGATATTCGGTAATCAGGTTCGGTTTGTAACCGCGCCGGGGGACCTACGATCGCATTACCTTTTCCTACTCCACTGGCGAGGTTAGGAAACCGCGCCTACTGACAACTGAAAACCGACAACTGATAACTATTAATACCCTTTTTCCTTGTCTACGACGTTGGTCAAAGGTTCACCGTTCACATATTTGTGCATATTCTCAATAAACATCTCCATGGCGCGTTTCGCGATATTCTGTGAGGCACCCGCAGTATGGGACGTTAAGATCACATTCGGGAGCGTCCATAGCGGATTATCGGGTGGACACGGCTCCGTGTAAGTAACATCCAATCCCGCACCCGCTACTCTTCCGCTTTCCAGCGCGGCAATCAATGCCTCTTCGTCAACCACCTTACCGCGACTGACATTGATGAAGTAACATCCCTCTGGCAAGGCATCGAATTCTGGATGGGATAACAACTTGTGAGTCTCTGGTGTGATTGGGCAGCAGACCGTTAAGACATCGCAGCGGGACAAAAACTCCGGCAGCCAGTCCAACTGTCCCAATTCATCTACGGTCTCCGGCTTTTCCATCGGTTCTGGATCAACGGCAATCACGTTGAAATCAAACGCTTTAGCGCGTTGGGCGACTGCCCTACCGATACCGCCGAGTCCGAGCACCCCCATCGTCATTCCTGATACTTCGACGCACGGCAGCCACTTCCATTCCTTCTCTCGCATCAAATCGAGTTGCGTGTTGATGCCTCGTGTCAGTGCAAGCAGCAGCGCGAACGCGTGTTCAGCAAGTTGCGGTCCGTACAATCTTCTACTGTTCACCAAAGTGATAGGACTTTCCTTAAAGGCAGGATACATTGAGCCTTCCACACCTACGAAAGGTTGCATCACCCACTGAAGGGATTTCGCAGAAGGAAGTGCCGCCTCTGGCACCGTTCCGTAAAGAATTTCGACATCTGAAAGGTGATCGCTGAGAGATTCACCTTCCGGCAAAAAATTTATTTCCATCTCCGGTGGGGCATCTTGCAGCATATCCGCAACTTCTTGGCTGATCCCACTCGCAATCAGCACCTTGATTTTAGCCATTGATAGTCTCCTTCGCTGTAAAAATTACTGTGATAGTCGTTCACATAAGCCGAAGTTTATCACATATCGCGGAGACTGTCAATATTCTATGCCAAAGATATTCAATTATTAGTAGCAAACCGCACCTACCGACTTAATAACTGATTGCTAACTACTGGCAACTAACAACTAAATACTTCCGTTGCCCTTCCTTTTCTATTGACAGAAAAACAAATCTACGCTAAAATCGCAAGCAGACTCTACAAAAGGCAATAGGAGGCTCTGCATACATAAACCGATGCGAACAATTAAAGCACGGCTTGGAAACTTATATCTTTTTACGTTGCTCACTTATTTCACGATCTATGTGTTGGCGGGTAAAGTTTTTCCTGCAGACACAGATCACGAACCCGCTGAAACTTCTACACACCGAGAGATTAAAGCGATCCGCACGGAAACCCCACCGAAAATTGATGGAAAATTAGATGACGCATGCTGGCAAAATAGCGCGAAAACCGGTGGACTCATTCAATTTGAACCACAGCGCGGCGAGCCAGCGACTCAGCCAACGACTATCTACCTCGCTTACGACGCGAATAAACTCTATGTGGCGTTTGAATGTTTCAAGACCGATATGCACAACCTCGCAGCAAATCAGACGCGCCGAGATTCCTTCTTCTTCTCTGATGACCATGTTGAAGTTTTAATCGATACTTTTCTTGACGGTAGGAATTGCTATGCGTTCGCTTTAAACGCGCTTGGCACACAAACTGATCGACGCTTGATTAACGAAGGCGCGAATAGGCGGACCGGTTCGTCGATGATTGGCACCGCCATCTCATGGGATTGCGATTGGCAAGGTCAGGCAGCAAAAGGGACAGACAGATGGACAGCCGAATTCGCTATTCCATTTGCGGAACTCCGATTCTCAAAAGCCAGCGAAACTGCAACTTGGGGCATTAACTTTTGGCGAAATGATGAAGCGCCTGCCGAGGAACAGACATGGGCGGATTTGGGAGAGCGACAGTACGCTGTCTCAAAATTCGGGCATCTAACGAACCTTCAAATCGCAGACTTGGTTACCAAACGACCGGTGAAATTCAAACCGTATGGCACACTAAAGCCACAAATACTGCAATCAAGAGATGGCGAAACGACAACCGCTCTGAAACCCGACGCGGGACTTGATCTCCGGTATCCGATCAAAGATTTCACAATCGATCTGACGTTAAACCCAGATTTCGCACAAATCGAGGCGGACCCCGACCTTGTGAATCTCAGCGACATCCCGCTCCGTTTTCCTGAGAAGCGTCCGTTTTTCCTTGAAGGAAACGAACTTTTTCAAATGCCGATGGATCTGTTCTATAGCCGACGGGTTGAAGATTTAATCGGTGGCGGGAAGATCATCGGAAAGTTCAGTAAGTACAACCTCGCCTTTATGGGTGCCGTCGCGGGCCCAGAGAACCCAGATAAAGAGATAAAAGAAGGCGAGTTACCGCTTGCTAACTACAACTACTCTGTTTTGCGATTGCAACGAGAGATCGGGAAAACGTCATCTGTTGGATTTTTAGGCGTGAATAAACAACGCGGCAGCACTTATGACCGCGCCGGTGGCGTAGATGCGCGCGTCCAACTGCCAGCAGACCTGAATCTCAATCTCGAATACGCAACGGAATGGAAAGCAGGCGGTCTCAAAATGGCAGAGCGTACTGTGGACGATCTAATTTTTCTCCAACTCGCGCGTCGGACAAATGTATTCTCGTTAGATGCGGTTTATGCAGACATTGGGGAACACTTTAATCCCGAAACGGGTTTCGTGCCGCGCGTAGACAGACGCGGTCTTGTTATTAGGAGTCGCTATAACAAGCAATACAAAGGTGCACTCGAAAGGCTCCGTGGTGAGGCTGAATACGAACGGCTTGCGAACCATGCAGGTGAACTCACAAACCACAGGGCACGTTTTAGTGGACTCCTCGGTGTGAGTAATTTTTTCGTTCTCCTTGGACCAGAGTGGTACTATCACGTTAACGATGACAATCAACCCTTCACAGACAGAACAGTTCGATTCTTCGCCGGATGGTTTCCACCCAAATATGTCCAGATCCGAAATACTGGTAGCTTTGGCATCCGCGATAATAAAGACACTTTCTTTATCCGCCCAGAAATCACGATTCGTCCGACCGCCAAACTTAGTTTTGAGTTTATTCTACAAAGACTCCACGAAAGAGAGCCAGAGGCGACGCAGTGGCATCTTTCGGAATGGACCCGCCGTTTCATTGTGAACTATCAATTTGCGCAGCGGATGTATGCCCGGGCGAGTGCAGAATTCACGTTAGAGAGAGAACGTAGAGTCTTCGCTCTTTTCGCGTATGAGTATCGTCCCGAAAGCAATTTCTTTATTGTCTATAACGACAACCGAGATGTAGAAGGAGACACCGAGCGGATAGTATTTATCAAAATCGCCCACCTATTGAAAACCGATCTTTTTTAGTTGTCAGTCATCAGTTCCTTGACAGATGCCAATGCCGTGGTGTAAAATTAAAGTGACTTGATATAAAGAAATGGAGGATATTCCCACGGAAAACCTTTTGAAACGCCATCAACATTGGCTACTTGCGATACTTTCAGCACTCCTGCTGTTTCTTAGTTTCCCGAATGTAAACCTCTATCCGTTCGCTTGGATCGCGATGGTGCCGTTTTTCATTGCACTCGCGCAGACAACCAACTGGAAATCCGCTTTCTGGGTCGGCTACTTAACGGGCTTCCTGTTCTTCGCAGGTTTGCTCCTTGCTATTGCCCTGCTCTATCCATACGCAAACATCTTCGCTACGATCGCTGGTTATCTGCTCCTCGTCGGCTATACGGGCCTCTATTTTGCTGTTTTCGCTGCCCTCATGAAGTTTGTACCGGTGCGTTCAGGTATACTATTCCCTCTTGCCGCTGCGTGCATCTGGACAGCATTGGAATGGGTCCGAAGTTGGCTGATAACAGGATTCCCGTGGGGGAGTATTGGCTACTCACAATGGAACAACCTGTTCAGCATACAGGCTGCCTCTATTGTCGGTGTACACGGCATTAGTTTTGTTATAGTGTTTTTTAATGCTGGCATCGCTACCCTTCTTTGCAACCGCCAGCAGTGGCGACAAGAAATTCGTGCCGTAGTCCTACCGGTGGTTCTGATGTTTCTCTGCTTTGGTTATGGGGCCTTCCAACTTCAAGACGCTGAACCTTTAGACCGTGAGACAAATAGCACAGTATCGGCAGACACCGAAACCTTAAACGTCGCACTCATCCCCGGTAATATCTCGCAGTTACGGAAGTGGGATGTGAATCAATTCCCAGCGATTTTGCAGAGTTACATCAACTTGACATATAAAGCGAGCAGGGCTGCACCCGACTTAATTGTATGGCCCGAAACATCAATTCGAAGCCGAGCGTTGACTGGTGAATGGCCGAGATCCTACGGCAGGTTTTCCCGAATGCTCCGTGAAATATCTATGCCTATAATCGTTGGTACAGCGAACAGAGGAAAAACAGACGCAGCAATCGGCAAATTTTCCAAAGACATTGACAAAAGAAGTGAACCGATATATAACCGCGTCCTTTCGATAGCCTCAGATGGAAAAATACAGGGAGACTATGCGAAGATGCACCTCGTGCCGTTTGGCGAGTACGTACCACTGAAAAACCTTCTCCCCGATTTTATCCCCGATTTTATTCAGTTTGAACCCTTTGCTCATGGAAAAACAGTAAACCTTTTACCCGTGTTTATCGTTAAAGATAGAACGGAAACAGTCAAACGGACAGACGGTCTGTTTCGGGACGCAAAAGTGTTTGTCGTTAAAGATAAGGCAGACACCGAGAAAATAGAGATCGGCGCTTCAATCTGCTTTGAATCGGTGTTTCCAGACGAATTTCGTAGACCTGTCCAAAAAGGTGCCAGAGTGATGGGAATCTTCACCAACGATGCTTGGTTCAAGGGTACCGCTTTCCCCGAACTGCATCTGTCGATGGCACCTTTCCGCGCGATTGAGAACCGGATAGCGGTCTTCCGTTGCGCAAATGGCGGATTCTCGGGCATTGTGGACAAGTTCGGTAGGATCAGGATGCCTCTGGTTGCACCGAACGCCACGCAAGAAGTCCTTATCGCACCCGTACCGCTGCTTTCATCTACGGAACGTGAGCAGACACTTTATACCCGCTACGGCGATTGGTTTCCGATCCTTTGCACACTCATCTGTGTCGGCTGGTTCGGCAGTCGCCCCGTAATACGCCGATGGCGTAAACATTCTTAACTACTCATGAGGTAATATATGCTTATAGATTTAAAAAACCAGGCTGAAGAAATGCAGACGCGTCTCTTAGAACTCAGAGGTTATCTTTGACCTATCTGCAAAACGAAAAGAATTAGCAGAACTTGAGGAGATAACTATCGCTCCAGACTTTTGGAGCAATACACAACGCGTTCAAAAAATCAATCAACGTATCGCAGTCCTCCGAGATGAAATTAGTAAATACGAGGAACTGAATCTCAAGATTCAAGACATCCAGACGCTCATTGAACTCGCAATTGAAGAGAACGATGAAAGTTTACAGACGGAAGTTGGAGATGGGTTGGAGAGTGTCGCCAGTCGTCTTGAACAGATGGAACTCCAGTTAATGTTGAATGGTGAATTTGATGAGAATAACGCTATTCTCAGTATCCATTCTGGCGCAGGGGGCGTTGACGCACAAGATTGGGCAGGGATGTTGATGCGCATGTACCTCCGTTGGTGCGACACACGCGGCTATCAAACGCAGATTGTTGACATCACTGTCGGAGATGAAGCCGGTATCAAAGGAACGACGATTCTTGTTACAGGACCTTCCGCTTACGGGTACCTCCAAGCTGAAACGGGGGTGCATAGGCTCGTCCGTCTGTCTCCTTACGATTTTAACAAGCGACGGCATACCTCTTTTGCCGCCGTTGACGTTACCCCTGAAATCGACGATACTGTGGAAGTAGACATTCAAGCAGAAGACCTACGCATAGATACCTATCGAGCCAGCGGGGCTGGTGGACAACATGTCAATGTCACAGACTCAGCAATTCGTATTACACATAAACCGACAGGGATTATTGTTCAGTGTCAGAACGAGCGTTCGCAGCACAAGAACCGAGAAATCGCGATGAAACTCCTCCGCTCACGCCTTCATGAAAAATATCGGGCTGAACGGGAAGCAGAACTATCGAGACAGCGGAGTGAACGTTTGGACATCGATTTCGGTAGTCAAATCCGGTCGTATGTGATGCACCCTTACCAACGCGTCAAGGATGTACGGACGAATGTTGAAACTGGGAACGTTAGTGCTGTGTTGGATGGCGCGTTGGACGTGTTCATTGAGAGTTATCTTAAGATGAAGGCACAAGAAAAATAAAACCAACCAATTACTGACGGCTGACGGAAACCTATCACTCATACTCTGGCAACTGATAACTGACAACTGATAACTATTCCCCTGATTTTGGGTTGCTTTATGAAGAAAACTAAAGTATAATTATTAAAAAATAAAATAGGACCTTGAAAAGGAGGAGCAATTCGTGGAAGAGACAAAGGATTTAATTCAGCAACGTCGTGACAAGTTGGACGAAATACGCCGATTTGGTGTAGAACCGTATCCGCACAAATACGAACCTACACATACGACATCCGCAATTCACCGAGATTTTGCCGAAATCCAAGAGGCGCCCGACCAAACGCATACCGTTCGCGTCGCAGGTAGAATCATGACCAAACGCGATCACGGCAAAAGCAGCTTCGCGCATCTACAAGATGGCGAAGGTAAAATTCAGATTTACGTCCGGCGCGACAAAGTCGGTGCCGAACCCTATAAAATCTATCGACGCTTTGATAGCGGTGATATTGTCGGGGCTGCAGGAACAGTTTTCCGAACACGAACCGGTGAATTGACTGTTCTCGTTGATTCCATAGAACTCCTCTCCAAATCTATTCGACCGCTCCCGGAAAAATGGCACGGGTTACAAGATAAACAGACACGCTATAGACAACGATACGCCGACCTCATCATGAATCCTGAGGTCAAGGACGTTTTTCTTAAAAGAACACAAATTGTTCAAGCGATTCGCGATATGCTCAACGCTCAAGATTTTATTGAAGTTGAGACACCCGTCCTTCAACCAATTTATGGCGGCGCAAACGCTCGACCGTTCACAACATATCACAACACTTTGGAACAGTCGCTTTATCTGCGAATCGCAAATGAACTCTACCTCAAACGCCTGATCGTCGGTGGATTTGAACGGGTTTATGAATTCTCACGCGACTTCCGAAACGAAGGCATGGATAGAGACCATAACCCTGAATTTACAATGCTTGAACTCTATCAGGCCTATGCTGACTATATCCAGATAATGGAACTCACGGAAACCCTCATCGCTGATACCGCAAAAACTATTCATGGGACAACGATAATCCCTTATCAGGAGTATGAACTCGATCTCACGCCTCCTTGGCGGCGGATGAGCATGGTCAATGCCGTTAGAGAACACAGCGGTATAGATCCGCTGCCATTGTCAGCGGATCAGTTGTACAAGGCAGCGGTTGACGCTGGCGTTGACTTAGCAGGTGATGAGACGAAGGGGCAAATTATCGCTGAACTCTTTGATAAATTTGCGGAATCAAAACTTATTCAGCCGACATTTATAACGGATCATCCGATTGAGGTTTCACCCTTCGCCAAGAAGAAGCCTGACAACCCAGAGTTCGTTGAACGTTTTGAATTCTTTATCTGTGGCATGGAGGTCGGAAACGCTTTTAGTGAACTCAATGATCCGATTGACCAACGCCAACGTTTTCTGGAGCAGGCAAGCAGTTTAGAGGCTGGCGATGATGAAGCATTCATGGTAGACGAAGATTATCTACGCGCCTTGGAATACGGGATGCCGCCAACAGGTGGACTCGGTATCGGTATTGACCGCTTGACGATGCTGCTAACGAACCAGTACTCCATCCGGGACGTAATCCTGTTTCCACAGATGCGCCCGGAAAATTAAGATGAAAACCGCGCCGACACTTCACACAGAACGGTTGATACTCCGTTCATTTACGCTTGAAGATGCCGCCGATGTACAACGCCTTATTGATGACCCAGATATGGCATCGACCACTGATGAGATAGAACATCCGTATGAAGAAGGTATGGCGGAGGAGTGGGTCCAGTGGTGCCACGAATGCTTTGAAGACGGCGGACGCACTAATTTTGCTGTCACACTTAAGACAGATGGCACTTTGATTGGCAAAATTAGTTTAAACTTTCGGATTCACTTACCTTACAAGGATGCAGAACTTGGCTATTGGATAGGGAAATCCTATTGGAACTGTGGGTACTGCACTGAGGCAGCAAAAGCAGTCCTCGCTTATGGGTTTCGCGAACACGACATTGAATATATTTACGCTAACTACTTTAAACGAAATCCCGCTTCTGGACGAGTGATGCAAAAGATCGGAATGCATTATGTTGAGTATATTCCGAAAGATCCGAAAAGACACTATTTTGAGGACACAATCCGGTACGAAATTCTAAAAGATGAGTTCACAGAAAAATGAGAACCGCGCCGCCCCTTCTTACGGAAAGATTATTACTTCGCTCATTCACACTTGAGGACGCGCAAGATGTACAACACCTCGCAGGTGAACGTGATATCGCTTTAATGGTCTACCGCATTCCACACCCTTATGAAGAGGGTATGGCGGAAGAATGGATTCGCGCCTGTGCTGACGCGTACAAAAGAGACGAAGCAATAAATTTCGCAATTACGCTGAGAACAGACAGACACTTAATCGGGACTATAGGACTTGAACTCGAGCAAGAAAACGAGAGAGCTGAGCTCGGTTATTGGATAGGGAAACCTTACTGGAGTCATGGGTATGCGACTGAAGCAGCACGCGCTGTTGTTGCTTACAGTTTTGAAGTATTGAAGTTGAATCGGATCTATGCTTATTACTTCACGCGAAATCCTGCCTCTGGACGGGTGCTGGAAAAAGTCGGAATGCGCTATGAAGGGTGCCGCCGACAACATACAAAGAAATGGAATAACTTTGAGGATTCAAGGGGATACGGGATGCTAAAAACGGACTATGATTCACTAACACCTATCTCGTCTGACAAGAAAAGAGAATCAATAGGACTTACGCATTCCGCCTTAAAGTCCCCCTGATAAGGGGGATTTAGGGGGTTATCTTCTTGCAAGTGTTCATTTATTTTCAAATTTTACTATAAAGCCGTACGTATCCCGAACCAGGTCGGAATTAATCAGAAACCATCGTGGAACGATGCCCAGGGACCCATAGTTAAAAACATGAAATTTGAATGGTTTGTCGCCTCACGCTATTTGCGTTCTCGGCGAAAACAGTCGTTTATCTCTATTATTAGTATTATTTCAATCGGTGGGGTCGCACTTGGTGTCGCAACAGTAATCCTCGTCATTGCTGTATTAGATGGTGTTGAGCATGGACTCAAGGACAGGTTTCTATCAAACGAGGCACACGTCGTCTTGAGTCTAATTGATCAGAGTTTTTTCACAGACTATCAAAAACGCATTGAAAGGATTGAGGGACTTGATGATGTGGTCGCCGCCTCCCCTGCTATTTGGACACAAACAGGCGTTTTCCGAGAACGTACGGATACTATTCAAGATGTAATTATCATCAAAGGCATTGACCCAGCGCAGGAAGACAAGGTCACTGGTTTCTCAACGTATGTTGATGGCTCAACGGACTTCCTAAACTCGGAGCGTATTGAAAAAGCTCGGTTTATCAGAGGCGAAACGATTACCGGCGGCATCATTCTTGGGGGGCGTTTGGCAGCCCGGCTCGGCATTATCAAAGGCGATGTCCTGCGGTTACTCGTTACGCTGCAACGGCATCCAGTAAATGAGGCAATGCTTGTCCCCGACTTGGCGAACTTTGTTGTCATCGGGTTTTATGAATCCGAAATGGAGTTTTACGATAACAATCTTGGGCTTATTCACATCAATTCTGCCCAAAAATTGTATGATGCAGAGAACCGAGCGAATACCATTTTCGTCCGATTGGCCGATGCTGAATTGGCACCCCGGATGGCGACGCGCATCGAAGATGTTGCTGGATTTACTGTCTTAGAGGGGATGCCCAACGCAATCACATGGATGGAGAGGCAAGCACCGCTCTTCTCGGCACTGCGATTAGAAAAAATAGCAACTATCATCATTGAAGCTCTTATTATCATCGTCGCCTCCTTTAATATCGCAAGCACACTCATCATGACGGTGATGGAAAAAACAAAAGATGTCGGAACACTCAGGACACTCGGCTCCTCACGCGGCAACATTATGCGAATCTTCATGATTCAGGGGAGCGTTATTGGGATACTCGGAACAATGCTTGGCACCGCTTTAGGACTTTCGCTCTGTTGGCTTCTCAGTTCCAATACCGCGAGACCGGCTTACTGGTATGCCTTTGTGCTTGCTGTGCCAATTCTTTTACAAGTTTTCATAGCCTCACAGCGTGTGTTGCGAAACAAGGGGGCATGGAAGTTTGCAGTCGGGGTCTTATGGTTGATCGGAATAGGTTTCGCACTCTATTGTACAGTCACACCAATTTCGCTCGTGGATCTTGGACTTAGCCAAATCTACCAGATGCATCAACTGCCGATAAAGGTAAATTGGCTATTTGTTATTTTCATCAATGTGTTGTCATTCATTATTTGCTGGTTTGCAACGCTCTATCCGGCGTGGCAAGCGGCGAATCTGAAGCCGGTTGAAGCTTTGCAACATGAATAATCAAAAAGAGGAAGTCTGTGCCGAATACTGCAGAAGCACTCATCCGTATTGTAGATTTACACAAATCTTATTATGATGGCGAGGTGGAACTTCCAGTACTTCAAGGTATTGATTTTGAAGTAAATATGTCAGAGTTGCTTGCAGTCGTCGGGGCATCAGGTGTTGGGAAAAGCACACTGCTTCATATTATCGGAACACTCGACCGCCCGACTGCAGGGCGCGTCTTATACGATGAACAGGACATTTTTACCTGGCACGATACCGAACTCGCACGGTTTCGGAACAAGGAAATCGGGTTTGTGTTTCAATTTCATCACCTGCTACCGGAATTTACAGCACTTGAAAATGTCGCAATGGGGGCTTTAATCACAACACCAAACGATAAAGCAGTTTATGAGCAAGCAGCATCTCTGCTTGACTACGTTGGACTCTCAGAAAGGCTCTCGCACTACCCAAGCCAGTTGTCCGGGGGCGAGCGGCAGCGGGTCGCTATCGCACGTGCCTTAATTAATAAACCCAAAGTGGTGCTCGCTGATGAGCCAACTGGGAACCTTGACCGGCGAAGTAGCGAAGCCGTACTTGAACTCCTATGGGATTTGAACTCGAAATCTGGACAAACCTTTGTTATCGTAACCCACAATCAAGAACTTGCTCAGAAAGTGGATAGGGTGGTTCAACTTGTTGACGGGAAGGTTGCTTAACTATAGGGATCCTGGATACCGCGCCATTACACTTCGCGCTGATTTTCCGTGAATCCCAACCGTATTAAGAATCTAAACGGTTTTTTCTTTCTTATTAAAACTGCTTGACGCTATAATATCAGCCGAGGATGACCGGAAACCTGCCCGAAATGTAATGGAGGGGTGTTTTTGCTTGGGGATTTCTGCGTATTGCTTGGGTGTTTCTTAAGACCAGGAGGCCATAATTAAAAAATGTTGATTTATATCGATGGAGAATTTTTACCAAAAGCGGAGGCAAAAGTCTCAGTATTTGACCACGGTTTGCTTTATGGAGATGGAGTGTTTGAAGGCATCCGTTCCTATAACGGTCGGGTCTTTAAACTCGACGAACACCTCGAACGGCTTTACGATTCTGCAAAGTCCATTATGTTAGAGATTCCGATCTCCATTGAAACGATGAAGGAAACCGTTCTGGAGACACTCCGCCGAAATCACCTCAGAGAAGCCTATATTCGATTGGTTATAACTCGCGGTGTCGGGGATCTCGGACTGGACCCAGCTAAATGTCCGAAGCCAAGTATAATAATTATTGCAGATAAAATCGCCTTATATCCACAAAAATTCTACGAAGATGGATTGGAGATCGTAACCGCCTCTGTCCGACGCAATTATGCGGAAGCCATTAATCCGCGCATTAAATCCTTGAACTATCTAAATAACATTTTAGCAAAGATTGAAGGAAAACAGGCAGGAGCGGAAGAGGTTTTGATGCTCAACGCAGAAGGCTATGTCGTTGAATGCAGCGGGGACAACATCTTCTGGATAAAGAACGGAACGCTTGTCACGCCCCCAGTACATATGGGCATTTTGGAGGGCGTTACCCGCAACAGTGTCATAGACATCGCACGTGAAGCCGGGATACGCCTCGAAGAGCGCGTCTTCACACGACACGACCTCTATATTGCTGATGAATGCTTTTTGACCGGCACCGCTGCCGAGGTTATTCCCGTTGTGAAAATAGACCAGCGCGCTGTTGGGGACGGACAACCCGGAAAGATAACACAGAGACTGATCTCTGCATTCCGGCAGTATGCGAATAGCTCCGGCACTCCGATCTATACCACAGAGTAGATACCGCACCTATAGGATGCGGGAAAACCCGCGATACACAGGAGGACATTTCACTATGAATGCAATAAAAAACATCCTGATTCTGATCAGTCTAATCGTCGGGCTTACGGTAACCGCTGCTGTCGCAGAAGAACAGACGGACGTAGTGTTTGGACCTGAAGTGCCAACCGCAGAAAAACAGATAGATACCAGTGATGATTCCGAGGCAGCCTCAACTACCGAGGTTGACGATGAAAACACCTCAGATACCACTAAACCCGTTGTTGACCCGATGTTTCTTGTCAGGAAAATTTCTTTTCAAGGTGTAGAGACTGTCTCTGAAGATATGCTGCGTACGCTCATTCAAACACAGGTCGAAGATGAGGTCTCACCAGAGTTTCTCACGCAGGACCTGAAAAGCCTTTTTAAAGACACAGGGTTCTTTGCCGATGTTCAAATAGATACACGACCTTTTGAAGGGGGCGGGCTTGAAATCATATATAAGGTCGTTGAGAGTCCTAAAATTTCTGGCATCAACTTTATCGGAAACGAGAATTTGGACACCGGTAAGTTAAAGAACGAGATAACCCTCCGTTCTGATGAGATTTACAGCGACCGGCGCCGATGGGAGAGCGAGCGAGCACTCCAAAAACTGTACCATGAAAAAGGATATTATCTCGTCGGTATCCAGACGCATCTTGATCAGAGCAGTAATGACGATGAGGCGGAGGCGAATACTGTTCAAGTCACCTTTGAGATAAATGAAGGACCGAGAGTCCGAATTGAGGAGATCAATTTTATCGGAAATCATCTCGTTTCCGCGAATACACTACGAAAGAAAATCAAAACACGCACAGGGAAACCTTTTGACCAGATTTTGTTTGAGGAAGAAGATCTGTCCTTAAACCTCCGCAACTACTATCAGGACCGAGGCTTTGCACAGGTGAAAGTACTCGGCTACGAAAAACGTTTCACAGAAGACAAAACCGGTATGATGCTTGACATCACTGTTGACGAAGGTCCCGAATTTATCATCGGAACCTATACGCTTGAAGTACAAGCCGGTGCTAAAAACCTCTTTTCTGAAAAAAAGATACGAGGGATGCTTGACCCCGCTGAAGGCGAGGTGTTCAACCGCGGTAATTTCGATGAATCTATCTCCAAATTACAGCAGGCATATCTCGACAAAGGCTACTTGCTCTCAGAAGTTGTACCGACACCGTTTTTCAATGAGGCAGATGGCGTGGTTGATATTACCTTGAAAATCAACGAAGGTGATGTCATAATTATCGGTAAGGTGATTATCACTG